>WJJB01000327.1 GCA_014729935.1 Candidatus Bathyarchaeota archaeon
CGCGTTGCGCTCGTTCTTGAACCTGCGCGCTCGTTGCAGGTCGTAACGGCGATGATTCCCAGGTGTGCGGAACGAGGGTTTGAATTGCTCCCCTTCATCCCACCGGCGCAACGTTTTCGTGCACGCGCCAAGGATGCTGGCCGCGATCGAGATGGACACGTGTAAAACCATGGTTGTAGTTATTTCCGGCCGGTTTTACACCCATGTGCGGCCTCGTGTGTAAGAATGTCCAAGATTTTTAACTTCTGACTCGACACTTCGAAAACCCAAACACAAGATTCGCAGTCTCCAACCTGCATTTGTCTCGACCAAGGAAAGCGTTTCGGGATGCAACCATTCCTTGGTATAATCCAGTAAGAAGGTGAAATCACATCCTGCACAATGTAAATGATCCTTGTTTCAAAATTCTTGAATCATTCACGTGCACGAAGCGCTCACGATTATAGCTTATGGCTGCTCGCCCCTGCTTGCATCCGCTAGCAGGACGAAACTGGAACGTCTTATCTTTGAACAGAGTTGCCGAAAGAATCATTCCGCGTGTGTCGTACTTGCAACAAAAAGAAGTTCTCATATTGAAGATCCAAGAATGGTATCAAAGATTTCAAGAATCCCGCAGGTATATTCCAAGGGCTTTATCATTTTTGTACAAGTCATCGATTGTTGTGCCCACGTAAAGGAGTTCCGATTCTGAAAATGCTTTCCCTCGAAATCCAACGAGAATGATAAACGAGGGATATCCTTCCACAAGACTTGATAAATGTTCGAAATGTTCCTTGAAATACATGCCCAATTTCGATGTGGTATCTGCCCGGTCACCAAAGAGACCAACAATTTTATCCATGGGATTTTCGGGATTAAGTACTCGATAGATGATTCCCAAACCATGTTCCTCCCCCACGCCAACGGTGAAAGACCGGTTGGAACCCGGCACCAAGAAAATTCTTAAATATTTTAAGTTTGGATCGTTATCTCTTATCCCAATAAGCTTCTTGGTAGTTTCCACATTCGTGAATATTTCATTTTGTTTAAGGTTACTCCTGCGTCCCCCCACCAAGATAAAGCAACTAGGGTGTTCATATTCCTCCAGCAAGAGCTCATCAATTTTAAAACTCGCCTCAATATCATATAATGCCAAGAGCTCCTTGATCTGCTCACCACAGTGCATATCTTCCATCACGATAACTCGGTGGTATACAGGAACGATCACTTCAACCAATCCATTAGGAACCTGTTCCTTCTTTTTCATAATGGTTTTCCCTGAATCATCCAAGAACTCATTCCGTGAGAGTGGATAAAACACCGGGAGGGCAATGACCAGGTTATCTTGCTTGAATACATTTAAACCGAAGAAATTACGCATGATGGTTAATTTCTTAGTGATCTCAGCCTCTTCGCATATTAATTGCTTTAACATACTCAAACACTTGCCAAAGCAAGATGGATCAAACTGGACACCTCGCTTCGTGGTGAGTAAAGGAGGTATCTGGTCTTGTTCGGTAAAGATCGGAATCACCGGCTTCTTCAACTTCAAGAAGGACATCCATTCCATGCTCACATAATCAGACTCGCATGCTTCTTTCGAGCAAAACAGGACCATCACATCACAGAGTCGAATGTTTTCATTGATAAATTTAATGATATCTATGTATTTCTCCCTTTGATAATAGATCACCCTGCTGATACCGTCCGTGGCTTCCAGCGATCGGGCTATCTCGCTAATGTTATAGTTCTCAAAATCACAGGTCGCATAACTTATGAATACGGAACAACCCATTAACCTTTCCACCTCTTTTAGAAAATTCTCTCGTGACCTTAATACATTGTCATATTCAAAGCGTGGGAATTTACCATCATGAGTGAGATCTTAGCGTTATTTTTCTGGTCCAAGCTTTTCATGTGTCCATTGTGTCCATATCTGGGTGCATGACGAATGTTCTGGTGGTGTGGAAGGGAGAATTCGCCATGAAGGCGTTTTCAAAGGCCATGGGCCTTTTCGGTCCAAGCAAGTGGATGCTAAAGATGAAGTACAAGAACGCAAAGTTCGTGTAAAAATATAGCCCGTTCAAGGGAAAGTTCACGATCATCGACGCTGAAATCACCATGCAGGAAGCCGTGGAGCTCGAACGGGAAAAAGCTATCATAGAAACGGAAAACATCAAGTCGCAACCAGAGAAACTGGCACATGGTGTCGAGTCGACTAAATAACCAAGCATCCCCTGCATTGATGATCCATCCACCCCAAAAAAAAAATCAAAACCTAATTAAGCGCGGGAAAGAAAACGAAGAAAGGGATTGAGGGGGAAAAAAAGTGGACTGTTGAGAAGTCCTAGGTGCTTGCAGGTCAGTTTAATCAAGCTCGACGCCACAATGTGGACAATACGCAGCCTTTGCGCTCACTTCCTTGCCACATTCATCACACACGTACACGACTTCTTCGGCATCACTCGCATCAGCTGAATCCTGCGATTGTTGCATTCGGACAAGCTCTTCATTGGTGAGCTTCAATTCCTTGATGCCAAGGCGTGCCATGGCTGCTTTCAATTCTTCCTCGGTGAGATCTTCCACATTTTGGCCAGTTTCTTTCTCGATGCGGTCCACGTCCGACTTGGAAACCTTGACGTAAACGGGGCGGCCGAGCATGGCCAAGCCAATTGCTGGACCGAAAATGAATCGCCTGAAAATCCGCCGGCGCCGGCGCCTTGCCACCCGACGAACGGTTCGTCTCGCGGTACGATGCACCACGCGCCTGGTCGTTCTCCTTGCCACCCGTCTTGCAGCTCCACGGGCTCTTCCAATGGGTCGTCGTCTCATAATCTAGAAACGGAAGGGAGGGTATTTAAACTGGTGGTGGAGGATTTCTTGCATTCCATTTTCCCACGAAATCGGGAAGATGGTTAAGGAGCGTTCCCAGCACTCCGCTGAGCGCTAAAAATTCGCCGCACGTCATCATAACCCAAGAATGATCAAAGAGAAACACGAACGTTATGATGATACGAACGATCCGATGGTCACAGGTATGTAAAAACGCGATTTCAGTGTTGCCTTCCCTTGACGTTGCCGTCTATTGCCGGGTATCGTCCCACGAGCAAAAAGCGAAGGGCGACCTCGACCGGCAGGTGCAGGCGGCGGTCGACCATTGCATGAATTGCACGGGCAGGATGCCGACGGGTGATACAGTCCCTCCGGCACTCATCAAGGTGGGTAGCGTGGACCTGGGGCTGAAACACCTCGGGTGGATGTCCATTGACGATTGCAAGGCAGCCCGTGCCGCTGACGGTGCGTTGGAGCGCCTTGATCCGTCCCGGGATGATCTCGCACGATATTGCATCGACGAGGCACAACTTGCAGGGCCGCCACCACGTGGTTCATGGGGGCGCATGCAGGCAGCAAGCCGGGGATATTTCCGCCAGTTCCATTCTATTTCAAGGGGAAGCTTTCACGTCTCCGCAAGCAGGCACGTCGCCTCCAAGCCAAGATAGCACGAATCCGTGCAGCCCGCCCGGGCAGGTACAAGCACCTGTGCCCGTACTGCAAGGTGCGCCGCGAGTGGCAGCGCTGCTGGAACAAGATCCACCACCTGCATGAGGAAATGGCCAAGCAGGTGGCGACGCGCATCGTGGCGGCGTGCGTGCACCACGGCGTCGACCTGCTGCGCTTCGAGGACCTGTTATGGTCGTCCCATGCGCCCAAGCGTGACGCGGGGTCGTGGCTGGCGTGGTGGCAGGTGCACTGGTTCCACGGGCAGGTGCAGGATCGTGCCGCCCTGCTCGCCCGCCTCGCCGGCATCGACGTGGAGTGGGCCGATGCGCGCAACACGTCGAAGCGATGCAGCCGGTGCCGTAAGCTCGGTAGTAGAAAGGGAAAAACATTCACGTGTTCCGATCCGGCGTGCGGGTTGCGGCTTGATGCCGACCTGAACGCGGCACGGAATATTGGAGTTGCGCGAACATCGCCACGGCTACATGCCACGGCGTCGGGTGCCCGTTATCACCCGAACGTCGTTCCCGTCGGGAACTGCATTAACAGCGAAGGCCAGGACAGTGATGTCCAGGATTTTCAATGTTTGAAATTACGGTGATGCAACACAAGGAAAAGATGTTGATTAACCTGCGTGCTAGTTCAACCTTCGTTGTGCATGATTTTGCCGGAAACTGGGTGTGTTCCCCGTACCCTTGAGAGGCTAGATGGAGGAATATATGTTTTTCACGGCATGGCGCATGAAGAACCATTTGAAATAATAAGAAGAGATATCAATGGTACTGGTACCAATGCCGATGCATGTCAGCATGGAGATCTTCACGAGAGACAAGGATTTTTACCCGACAAGATCGCAGCTTGCCAATCTCCTTAGATTGCTTGATGAACAAAATATCACCAGTAATAATTATCCTTCCGAGGTGCAGGAGGGTAAGATATGGGAGCACTTGGAAGGTGTCAAACTCGATGAAGCCTTACGAGAATTGCAAACACCATTGTATTTCGATCTCGCGTGCCCGATATGCGGTGCTTCCGAAAAGCGCGTGTATACAACAGGAGAATTCTTGTCTTTCGGGAGGAAACTTGATTCTTGGTGCCAATCCTGCTCATCCATCATGAAGCGGGAAGGTGGATTACTTGATGGCGAGGTTAAACGGGCAACCCGGGACTTGAAAGCCATCCAAGAGGCTCTTGAAGCAGCCCCCATTGGTTTCTCGAAGGACCTCGCCAAGCTCTGGACGTTCGTTCAATACATAAAACCCGTCCCACGACAAGGAAACCCAATAGATATATCCTTCCCCCTTGCCATGCATGAAGGTACCAGGGATACTATGCATGACAAGTTCCACGATGCGTGCTTTGCCGGAAACATCCTTTACACGGAAGAGGATGTTTTCACCCTAGGTACCGACATTACATACATGGCGTTCCTGGAATCCGAATTGGAGAGCTCGATGGACGATATCTCCTATAACACGCGTTTCATCATCATGCGCGAGTTCGTGGAACGTGGAAGTGCCACGTGCATTGAATCGTTTCCCGAATTTTTCAGGAAAGAACAAGCAAGACTCCTCAACGAAATGGAAATGCTCCTCGGGAGAACCATCGAAATTACCGGGATCGTCTGGCCGTGAATGCTAAATTCATGATGACCCGAACGGGACCATTAGCACGCGTATGGAACTGTTCTCATTGGAAGTACACATCTGGTTCGAAAGTGGAATTCCCAAGCATTCACTTTAACATCCGTCCCTTTTCTTCAATATGATGAACCAAACCGTCGCTAAATTCCTGTCTACATCTAGGATTGGAAACCCAACCATTTCCACCAAAAACCATACCAGGTCGATGGAATAACTTCAATGGTTATAACTTTGCCAGGGCAAGGACCGCCAAGATCATGATGCTTAGCCCCAATCGCATCCAATCATCGAGATAACCTTGAATCTAAGTGAGAGTGAACTACCACCTAAAAAAACTAGAGGACGTGATTTTCTTTCGCAAGGACGGATAAATTACAATAGAATAATAATAGCATTTGCATTCTATCACGTGTTAGGTATCGTGCAAGTC
Source organism: Candidatus Bathyarchaeota archaeon (assembly GCA_014729935.1). Taxonomy (GTDB): domain Archaea; phylum Asgardarchaeota; class Lokiarchaeia; order Sigyniarchaeales; family Sigyniarchaeaceae; genus WJJB01. The sequence continues at coordinate 5,551 of WJJB01000327.1, forward strand.
CATATAAATGGTGACGAGATCATGGCGTTTGAACAGGATGCAAGGAAAAACTTTCCCGAATGGCCGCAATTGGACGAGGATGATTACGCGGCAGTGAAGTCCGTGCTCGATTCGGGAAATTTATGGTGCGGTGCTCCTGCCGTGCACAAGGGAGAGAACGTATGGGCATTCCTAGAAGAATTCGCTGAATTTTGTGGTGCCAAGCATTGCATCGCGGTGACCAACGGCACTCATGCCATCGAGGTGGCATTGATGGCACTCGGCGTGGGTCTCGGGGACGAGGTAATCGTGTCGGATTACACGTTTGTCGCTTCCGGATCTGCCGTGGTGGGCGTGAATGCAGTACCGATCTTTTGCGATATTCGCCCGGATACGTTCAACATGGACGAATCGCTCATCGAATCGCTAATCACCGATAGAACCAAGGCGATCGTCCCGGTGCACTTGGGGGGTATGCCCTGCGATATGGAACGCATCATGGAGATCGCACGGGAGCATGACTTGGCGGTGGTCGAGGATTGCGCCCATTCCCATGGAAGCAGGTATAAGGGCAAGCACTTGGGAAATTTTGGTGATTGCGGGACTTTTTCATTCCAAGCCAGCAAGGTCTTGACCGCAGGTGAGGGTGGTGCGATCATGTGTAACGATGATGACTTGGCTGAAAAGATCTATAGCGTATCGGATTGCGGTCGCAAGAAGGGAGAGTATTTCTACGATCATTTCAGGTATGGCTCGAATTACCGGCTCGGGGAGTTTCAAGCCGCGCTGCTCAGGAGCCAGCTGCGCAAGCTGAAAGAATGGCAAAATGGCCTTCGGAACGCCAATGCAGATAAGCTCAGGACCATGCTTGACGAGATCGATGGCATCACCTGCCAATCAAAGCTACTGGGAACGGAATCGGTGGGACAATACGTGTTCCCGTTCAAGTTCGATCCTGCAGTTAGTCCCGTCTCGAAGGCACTCTTCTACGAGAAGCTAAACGATGCTGGTATCCCGACGGATGATTGCTACCCGCCGTTACACGGCTTGCAATGCTTCAAGGAAATGCGCGGGCTCAAGGGCATTGATTATTCCAAAGCGAACTGGGGTGGTAAGAAATCCGATGATGTCAACTTCCCAGTGGTCACCAGCATCTTCAATCACAGCGTCGAGTTCCCCCAAGAATTGTTACTGGTGAGAGACGAGGAGGATCTTGCTTACATTGCCAAGGTGGTAGCAGGTATCATGGCTGGAAAGTGATAACCGGTCGACCTTTCAAGGAGTAGAAAATCGCACGTTCCGTTACCCAAGGCACCCATCTAGGAGCAAGATCATGGTGCTAATGCGAATAAATGTGGCGAGCTAATCGCTTCCTGGTGACGACAATATTGCTTCGAGGTGCAAGCAGAGCTCTTCCAGCATGAGCTTGAAGATGCGTTCCCCTTTTTCCTTGGTAGCCACGGTGGCATCACCGATAACCCCATGCTCGAGATATGGACGACCCTCTGAAATCACCTTGAACCTGGGGATGCTAGGATATTCAACCACGAGATTGGCAGTATCAACTAGTTCTGGATGAAGGTGGAGCATGAGTGAGGTTTCCAGCTCACCGGCATGCTCAGATCTCGTCTCGAGGATGCCATCCAAGCGCTTCTTGAATGTTTCATCATCGAAGAGCTTGACCCCCCGCAAGATAAATAGGTCCACGTCCTGCCCGCTAATTTCTTGTCCCTCTTGGCATGCACGGTGGTCCTTGGTGGATTTGACGAACTGCTCGTCTTGGTCCCCAGGCATCATGCCCCGGTATCGATTTGGATTTTTGGAGTCACCTGCCATGGCACGGAGTATGGAAATGCAGGTTTCCCGCAAGCAGATGCGATGGGAAGAACCACCGTGCCACGTCCACAGGATAATCCTGGTGAATCCCCAAGATATTGCAGAGTGGATCACGTCTGTAAGGAGTGCCTTCAAGGTTTCGAAGCGCACCCGGACCGTCCCGGGAAATCCTTGCGTGAGCACCGAAACCCCGAAATCAATGGTGGGACCGACCATGATGCGCCCATCCAAGATATCTGCAGCTGCAATGGCAAAATCCTGCGCGAGCATCCCGTCCGTTGCCACTGGTAGGTGTGGTCCATGCTCCTCCAAGCACCCGATAGGTATCAAGAAGGCAACGGGATCCCCCGGTTGCCTTGCAATCTCATTGATCTTGATCCAGCTCGTTCTTGCATATTGCATCGCGAATCACGTTTATACTCGTTTGTACCTGTGCTAATATTCCTAAAAACCTAAAAACCATGGTGGTACCCACAACACATGGAACCCATCGTTGTGTGCCACCTGGGCGTGGGAAGTTCCGCGCTGGAGGATCCCGTGAAAGCTGGCTTGCTTGATGCATTAGCTCGAGATGCAGCACTTGCAGGATATGATATCTTATCCCCGGGAAATGATGGAAATGCCTTGGATGCCGTCGAGAGAGCAGTGAATGTCTTGGAAGATAGTGGTATCGTGAACGCGGGGTTGGGAGCTATCCGGCAAACTGATGGAGTTCAACGCCGTGATGCGTCCATCATGGATGGTTCCACCTTGGCATGTGGTGCGGTGTCCTCCTTGGAGGGTATCAAGAACGCTGTTTCGGTGGCAAGACGGTTACTTCATTATTCAAGCTTGAATGAGAAACAGGAAGGCAAGCAAGGTTGCAACTTCTATTTCTGCGGGTATTTCGTGGACGAGATATTTAAAATCCACCGGGAGGTCATTCCCGATTCGTGGCGAGTGGCAGGAGGACGGAAAAGCTTGGATGGTAATGCCACCAATATTGCGGATAGTAATGGTGATATCACTGGCAAGGAAGGAGCTGGTGGCGGGGAGGGTGAAAATGATCAAGGAGGGGACCTAACCGGCGGGGATACCGTGGGAGCCGTTGCTATGGATGCAAGGGGCAATCTTGCCGCTGCAACGTCAACAGGAGGAACCAGGGGTTCATATCCCGGCAGGATAGGTGATTCCCCCGTTATCGGTGCCGGCACCTATGCAAACCGCCATTGCGCGGTCTCTAACACGGGGCGGGGGGAATGCATCTTGAAGATGGTAGCAGCGAAGCGTGCCTGCGATATCGTGGCATTGGAAGGGATGAACGCTATGCTTGCCGTTGACAAGATGCACCGGGAGCACGATTCCATGTTCCCTGGCAATGCGAGTCGCATCGGTACCATTGCCATCGATGCCTCGGGAAATTGGACGGCTTGCTTCAACGGGGCAAGAATGGCATGGGCGGTGGTAACACCAACTGCAAGGTTCCATGGTCAGCTACCAGGCGAGAAGGAATCGTTTTAAACCGCCTGCAGTTCGGCGTTGAGTGGTGATTGAATCGAGTAGATGGCAAGCTTGATTCAGGCAGTTGGTTCAAGAAACTTCCCGTGGCACACGGGACACATGCTGTATTTTTCTGCCCACCAGAGAAGGCAGAGCTGGTGTGCGATCCTACCGCAATGCGGGCACACGATTACATTTTCATCGAGAGTGGTGATGGGTTCGTAGCAAATGATGCATTCCCCAACCTTACGTTCATCGATGAATTTCTGCCTGTCCTCATCCTTCACCAACAGGAAGAGTAATTTATCTTTTCTATCCTCCAAGTTCTGCTTGATGGTATCAAGCTCCACCAAGCGTTCCTCAACCAAGGATATTTGCTTCTTGATGAGCATCTCATCCACCAATTTTTCCACCTGTGTCTCCTGGCTCATTGCTTGGCGGAAATCGGTCACTTGCCTGTTGAATTCTGGATCTGCCAAGCTTCCCTTTTCGATGGAGATGCCCTTGATCCTATTGGTTGTCTCGGTTAACGATGATAATTGCCTTGCTGCTCGATTGAAATTCTCTCGCAAGTCCACCATGATCATGTTCCTGATGAGATTGATGGTAGATTGGCGTTTTTCAAGCACACGTTTCAGGTCCCCCACGATGGACAGGAGCTTGAAGGCATCGTATCTTTCGAGTACCTTTCCAAGCTCCTTGAGGTGTTGTCCCAGGGTTTTCTTGAATCTTGCAATCAATGAATCCAAGCGTTCCAGATTCACGAACTGGGTTCCAAGAAGGTTTCCAACATCAGATTCAAATCGCTTGATGCATGCATCGATGGAAGTGAGCTTGTCATCGATTTCATGGCGAAGCTCTGCACGCTTTTGTTGAGACTTGTTTTCTTGAAAGTAAAATGCCATCTTGGTCTTGAAACGGTCGATATCTTGCTGCTGGTACTTCATAGAATCAACAAGGGGTTCCAACATCTTTCCCATGGATCCCATCATGGTAGATTGCATCTCCATCAAGAAATCACGCACTTGGTCCAAGAACTTGTTGTATTTCACCAAGGTTTCTTCGAGCTGTTGCTCGCCAACTTCCAGTCCATCTGTGGCGGTGCGTTTCATCAAGATTTGCTCGCGAGACTCCAAGGATGCCTTGAGCACCTTGGGAAGGATGGCTTGAAGGCGCTTGATATCCGAAATATTGGTGGGCATCTCTTCAAAGGGCCACGATTCTTCCAAGAAGCGACTGAACGCATCCCGCACCAGCTGGTTCAGGGTGATCCTCATGGTGCTCTTTTCCTTGCCCTTGGGGGTAATGGGGTGGATGTCAATGGCACCTGTTTCCAAGGAGAACATGAGGTATTCCACGATACCGTCATCCACCGGGATGGCACCGAGCTCATCTCGGACTTGTTTCCACGGGATGGGCTCCCCGCCAGTAGTTCCAAGTGAACCTTTCAATGCCCGCTCGTCCAGCTCATCCAAGACACGTATTGCAGCATCGCTCATGGAGATTCTCGGGGTTGTAATATCGAGATACTGCTGCACGAACGTGCTATCCACCGGAATATCCCGCGATCGCGCGGATTCAACCTTCTTCAAGGTGTCCGCGCAGTGCTCTTTTACCTCATCCAGCATGCCAAAGATGTCGCCGATCGTGGATTTCACGGGTAACACGGTAGTGAGCTTCATTGCATCTTGGAGATCCATGCGTGTCCGCTTGCTTCCTTCCAGGTGCTGTTGCACTTGATGCTCGAGCACGTTGCATAGGTGCTTGTATCTAGAAAGTACTTTCTCCTTGGTGATTACTTGAACGTCATTCAAGAAAATCCTTGTTGTATCCAACTCATCCTTGGCAAGCTCCTTGGCTTGCTTGTCAATTGCTTTTCTATCGATGGGCCCATGAAATCGCTTGTCAACCGTGTTATCCAAGAAAGTGATGAAACCATAATTTGCAGCTTTGACGAGGTGCTCCAAGCTCACATCTTGCGTTTTTTCGACTCCGGGTTCCATGTCCAAGTCCAAACCAATGAACTCGACCAGGTCCATCACCTGGAATTCCATGCCAAGCTCTTTTTTTGCCGCCAAAATCTTTTCGAGTATTTGCTTTCCCACGTGCATGCTCTCGTGGGAACCGCTCAAGTCTGCCCTGATTCTATCCTCGTGGATCCTGACCAAGGACCTGTTTCCCTTGAGGTATACCTGCATGAGGAACAGGAACACCGGTGATTTTCGAGAATTTCCATTGGTTGCCATTGAAGCACGCCTTTTTGCATCAGGGCTGGAAAGTGCGCCCAGGTATTAATTATTGTTGGTGCGATCCCGGTTTACTCAATGCGGGATGTATATGTTAACGATTGCATCCCGGGACTGGCTAACATGAAATCTCTCCGCGTTTTCATCGAAAGTTTTATTTATCGAAAACGTCTTTCAATCTGAAAGCAGGAAGAATCCTGTGAAAAACATACTGTGAATATATAGACAAAACCGATTGAGTGCAATGCCTGAAAAGCTTAAAGTTGGAGTTCTGGGTGGTACGGGTGTCGTGGGACAGAACTACATCAAGTTGCTCCAAGGGCACCCTTGGTTCGAGATCATAGACATAGCTGCATCCCCCAGGTCCGCCGGGAAAACGTACTTGGAAGCCGTGAAGAAAAAATGGCAGATGGACATGATGATTCCCGACACGGTGAAGGATATCATGGTCCGGGACGTGCAAGATTACAGTGCCGTGCCGGATGGATTAAGCTTCGTCTTTTCCGCCATTACCATGCCAAGCAAGGATGATATCCGCCGGGTGGAAATGGAATATGCCAAGAAAGGAATCCCCGTCGTCAGTAACAATTCGGCACATCGCTGGACTCCAGATGTGCCCATGTTAATAGGAGAAATCAACCATGCCCATGCGGACGTGATTCCCATCCAGCAAAAAAACAGGAGGTTCGAAAGTGGGGGTTTCGTCGCGGTTAAACCCAACTGTTCCTTGCAAAGTTACCTGACGGCCATATACGCTCTTGAAGCTGCAGGATACAAGGTGGATCAGTTGATCATCACCACCCTACAAGCCGTGTCTGGTGCGGGATATCCCGGCGTGCCATCGCTCGACATGATAGATAACATCGTGCCATACATTGGTGGCGAGGAGGAAAAAACCGAGAAGGAACCCCTCAAGATCCTTGGCAAGATTGAAGGTGATGGCATTACCAATGATGACTCCATCAAGATCAGCGCCACTTGCACCAGGGTACCAGTGATAGATGGCCACACGGCAGTCGTGAATGTAAAATTCAAGTCGAAAGTGCCAAAGAAGAACCAAATCCTGTCAATCTGGAAAAATTTTCGAGCGCTTCCCCAGGAACTAGACCTGCCGTTCGCCCCCGAGCAACCAATTATCTATCTCGATGATAACACTCGACCGCAACCCCGCAAGGACAGGAATAACGATAAGGGAATGGCAATCACCGTCGGTCGCTTGCGGGAGGATAACGTTTTTGATTACAAGTTCGTTGCCCTCAGCCACAACACCGTGCGGGGTGCTGCAGGCGGTGGCATTCTCAATGCCGAATTATTGAAACATAAAGGCTACATTAAATAAGCTCCATCCCCCCCTTTCTCTTCCTTTCAAGCATAACGGCAGGATTCATAACGTTACCGGGATTATACCTAGCCATGATGCCTGCAGGAG
>WJJB01000328.1 GCA_014729935.1 Candidatus Bathyarchaeota archaeon
ATCATGGGGGGAGGGAGGGGATTTCAGGGTCTGGCAAAACAAGAATCACGGGTGGATTTGGCCATTGATCAACGGTGCCGTCCGGGAATTTGAAGACGTGTTGGAATCGGTGGGGAATCCAGTTGATGAACGGCATCGACGCCTGCTCCGGCAGATCGCCAGGGAGCTCCTCTTGATGGAGGGTTCCGATTGGCCATTCCTGCTGTACACGAAACAGGCGACTGAATATGCCAACCAGCGATTTCATTGGCATCACCAGCGCTTCAACACGCTCATGTGGGCTGCTCGGGATCTAAATGATCCGGGAAGGCTTGGTAACCGGTTCCTGCAAGAAGTGGAAGATATTGATAAATGCTTCGAGCTCGACGATCTCGATCTTTTCAGGCACAGGGAGTCATGAGAAGCTTGTTGCAGGACGGCGTGGTATTCTCGTTGCATTCTTGGTAAAGTTCATGACTAGTCATGCCAAAGGATAAGAGAGCTGACTCTCCCTAATCTAAATCCATGACCGAATGGATGATGTTTCCCGTCCTGCACACCGGAAACCGCTGCACGAGCCGGGGTTTATAAGCAAATATTTATAAATGAACTCGTCCTTTTTAAACCATAACCTTATATAAGGTGGGATCTCCCGAGTGTCGTATAATCGGATCTCACGTTTACATTTTACAGCTGGAGAGCTAAACCATGGCAAAAAAAAGAACCATTGAACCGGAAATCGAAGAAGCAGAACCTGAAGAGATTGACATCAAGCCTGATTGGAAGATAGAGAACGTCGTGGCGACTGTTTCGATAGAACTCGCCGATCCCGAGGAAAAGATCGACCTGAATCAGATTGCCAGGAAATACACTGATTGCGAGTACAATCCCGAACGCTTCCCTGGCCTCGTCATGCGAGTGAGCGATCCAAAAGCAACCATCCTGATATTTTCCACGGGAAAAATGGTCGTGACTGGCTTGCGAAAGGCAAGCGAGGCAGAAACCGTCGTCAACAACGTGATCAACAAGATGAAGAAAGCGAAAGTGGACATTGCTTCTGAACCAGAAATCACGATCCAGAACATCGTGGCAAGTGGCGATCTTCACACGCAAATCGATCTGAACGAGGCAGCAATCATTATGGAAAACGCCATGTACGAACCCGAGGTATTTCCGGGATTGATCTACCGGATGAAGGAACCCAAGACAGTTTTCTTGATTTTCAGCACGGGGCGCATCGTTTGCACCGGTGGAAAGACCAAGGAGATTGTTGGTGATGCAATTGCCAAGCTCGTGGAGCAAGTGAAGGAATATGGTGTTGCCGGTGACCATTCGACAGAGTTCGACGAGAACTTTGATTTCATTTGATCCTTCCCTTCTTTATCCTTTCTTGGTAAAGAAAACCAACCCTTTCAGGTAGATCATTGTAGCTCACAAGCTTTTTTCCAGATTGGAACGCGGTTCCTAGTCTCGAAATGAACCTCTTTTAGACACTTTTTTTCGAAAAGCGATATGTTGATATGATTTCAGTTCAAAAACCTAAATAGTGCAATGAAATTGCACTACCTAGAGTTAAGAATACCCATGATGGAAAATCAAAAACAAATCGATATCACACCCAATGCAATGGCATACATCAAGTCAGAACGGGAGAAAAAGGATATTCCCCTAGCGGTGGAAATAGCTGAGACGACCTACAGGACTTGATCGGGTCGTTCATGTACCTCCATTATCATTCAATTAGAAAATCCAGAATCATACCATTTCAGGCGGCACGCGTCCGAGTACGCGTCCGTTGATGTGGATGGAGTGGAGGTATTCGTGATGAAGAAACTCTTGAAGACCCTTCCAGAGTCGTTCCGCGTGGACGTGTATGGTTGGGGTCCGTTCAAGAGACTCGTTATCCGCCGGTAAGGTAAATCCAATTCCCAGGAACGCGCAAATGAATTCCTGCTAAAAAAAATAAAAAGGGCAGGGATGATGGGGACGCTTGCACGTCCTGATTCCTGGACACTTGCACCATTTACAAATGGTGAGAAATAAATGCATCCGTGGATGCATCTTGCAATGCATGATAAAAACCAATGACCAAAAACAAGGATCATGATCACCATGGCAGAATCAGACAAGGAGGAAATAGACAGGATAAAGCATGAGAAGATGAAGAATTTGATGAAAGGAAACAAGAAAGCCCGTATTCCTGCGGGTCCCTTGCATGTTGGTTCAGTGGAACAGTTCAAGGAGATCTTGGAAAAGTACCATGATATTCCCATTATCGCCGATTTTTGGGCAGAATGGTGTGGACCATGCAGGATGTTAGCCCCGGTATTCGAAAAAGTGGCTTCGGAATTAGAGGGTCAAGCATTATTCATAAAAATCAACACCGAGCAGTTACCCCGCCTGGCAAGGTATTTTCAAGTGTCAAGCATACCGTTGGTACTCATGATTCACGAGAACGAGGTTCGGGCTAGCTGGATCGGTCTCCGTCAAGCAGATTTCTACCTCAATTCCATCAAAGAATACTTGGCGGTATCCTGAATTATCGTGGGACTCTTCATGCACTTGGATGGGTTTTTTCCTTCCCATCCCCACCTACAAGGATAAACCTGACTGAAGTAAACCAAGGATATGAAGTGGTGATGAAAAAGAAAATGATTAGGATGATTGAGGGGGATGACAGCGGCATTGGAAATATCGACGATATCTTCACGTGTCTATTGGGGCTCAATGCATTGGAGAAGGATGTATTCCACATCATTGAAAACCACCCTGGTATCACCTGCGAGGGCATTGCCAAGAAGGTAAAGTTAACCAGGACCCCCGTTCAGCGTGCAGCCAAGCATATCTTGGACATGGGACTGATCACGAGGAGAAATGAATCCCTCCCTAATGCTGGATACCAGTACCATTACCACGTTCGGGATCGCAGGGAGCTCAAGCAATTTCTTGAAACCATTGTTGAAGCTACCGTGATGAAAATGAGGATATTGATAGACGATTTCTTTGGATAATACCTTGATCCAAAAAACCAATTAGCCGCTTTCTTCGGGGGAACCGATTACCTTGCTCTTGATCAGCTTGCATTCGCGTATGGGGTAGATCTCGTTACAAATACGCTTGATGTCCTTTGCAATGTTCCCGAAGACCAATTCTTGGACGAACTCCTTGAACTTCAGGTTCTTAACTTGTTCCTCCAAAACATCAAACATGATCTTCCTGATGGTTTTTTGCTGCGAGCTCTTTGCCATGGCGATGGTGAAGACGGATCCTGACACCCGTAGCATGAAATCATCCTTGGTCTTGAGATCGATAAGTCCATCGATGCGGTTGGTGCCCCTTCGTATCAAGGAGCGCACGAAATCCCGGGTCATCTCATGTCCATCGAACCTGGTCGTGCACACACCACCATTCACTTCAATGATCTTGAATCGTAACTTGATATTCACGTGGTTGAAATCTTTCGTGAATTCGTACAAGGAATTTTCCACTACCCTGCCCATGAGCATTTCCTCCTCTGCAGCAGGGGTTTGGCCCAGGTAGATCGAATCAAATTCCGAGCTCGCACGGATCTCGTACCATTTCTTCTCCTTCCACTTGTCTACTTGTTTTCGAGCCCGTCGCTTCGACGATGATGACTGCCGGACCTTCATTTTCGCACACATGATTCATGCACTCGAGATGACGTGTAACCACGTGACATAATGGATTGAAGTTAAAAAACATATTCTCGGAATCTAAGAAACTCCTTGGAATCGCCGGGAATCTTGCCACGTGATAAGACTTGCAGAAATCGACTCCGGCGTGTTCGACAATAAGCATGCCTCGCGGATGCCGTCCCCCTTCCTATCATGGGTGCCCATCAAGTCATTCGTGAGGATGCCCTCCTAACGGGTCGGGAACGGGTTTCCTGTGAATCTTCGTTAGGGAGTATCTCCCGCCGTTTGAAGCAATGAATTTTCCAACTCTCCATTCTGGCGCGGTTACATGCCCCATTGATAGACACATTTAAATATGTGTGATGTAAATCCCTTTATTGAGGTTCAAGGTTTACACGCGGAGAACCCATTTCGACAATATTCCTCGGGCATCCATCCGATTCACGGTGGATGGTCGGGGGATTCACAAGAAAGCAGAAAAGGCTGATAAACATGGCACCGAAAGATTCCCAAGAGAAAATCCTCATCGTGAAAAGTGCCGTCAAGGAATTGATCAAGTCCCAAGAGTGCAAGACCTCCTCTGACTTGCTCAAACCCGACGCGCTTAACGCGGAGGTAAAGGAAATCGTAATAAAGGCTTGCAAGCGCGCAAAGGCCAACAAGCGAACCACAGTATATCCACGCGATTTGTAATTCGATTGGATACCCTATATTTCCATCCTTTTTTTTACACACGTGTTGCGGGAGGAAACCGCGTCCTTTAGCTAAAGGGGTGAATTTACTTTCCCGAAACTGGTAAATGTAAAGGATTTTCCAGCAATCCTTATATATCTCTTGCTTGTATATATTCCATGTAACAGGGAGGGCTCGATAATGTTAGATCAAAGCAAACCCGGGAGTCCGCAGTTCATGTTACCCGGGACGATCAAGCGTAAATTCATCCATTCCGTGTTCCACGTGCAGGATCCGCCATGCCCACGGTGTAACCAACCTATGGATTTCACGATCTTGGAAAACGTGGACGGGAATGGATTGGAATACTGCAGGTGGTATTGCAAGGTGCCTGCATGCGGTTACAAGAGAGATATAGAATTGATATGATCATGGAGTTCACGGGGGACAAGCAACATCCCCCATTCTTGCTATTTTTCTTCCCACAGCGGTGACATTGCTCGTAAATCACCAATGCATTTTTCCAATTCCATGGTGAAATCTTTCAACATGCTTTTGGTAGTGGAACGCCCGATGGTTACTCGAAGGCTCCCTTGTGCCAAAGACCCTGGCAAACCTATGGCTTCCAAGACATGGGAAATGGCATTGCTTTTCGAAGAGCACGCGGATCCCGTGGATACATCATATCCCGCCATGCTCAAGCGCATCAGAAGGGATTCGCCCTCCACTCCCTTGAAGCTGAAATTCGCATTGTTGGGCAATCGCTTGGTCCGGTGCCCATTCAGGTGACTTTCAGGTATTTCTTCCAAGACCCTGTCTATCAGCATGTCTCGAAGATCCCGTTCCCTTGCCATTTCGCTTTCCATGGTGGTAAATGCGATCTCGGCCGCCTTGGCAAACCCGGCGATACCGGGTGTATTCTCGGTGGCTGGACGCAAGCCGTGCTCGTGACCGCCCCCGTGCAGGATGGGCTTGATCCACGGTTTCCCGTCCCCCTCCATTCCACCGTTTGCCATGTACAGCAATCCAACCCCCTTTGGCCCGTATATCTTGTGTGCCGATGCGGATAGGAGATGCACGCCATTCCCATCCAACGGAAGGGGAATTTTACCGAAGGATTGCACTGCATCGGTGTGGAATATCACGCCAGCATCCCTGGAGATCTTGGACATCTCCTCGATGGGTTGCACCGTACCGATTTCGTTATTCGCATGCATGATAGAGATTAACACGGTTCTTGGAGTGATTGCCTCCTGCATCTCCACCGGGTCTACAATTCCTTCTTCATTAACTGGCAAGAAGGTAACATCGATTCCCTTGCGTTCCAAGAACTTGCAAGTGGATAGTACAGCGGGATGTTCGATGCTAGAGGTGATGACGTGTTGCTTCCCCACTTCATCTTCCGTGGCAAGGATGACTCCTTGAATGGCCATGTTATCTGCCTCTGTACCGCTGCCAGTGAACACGATGTTGCCCGGTTCGGTGCCCATGACCGTGGCAATGGTTTCCCTCGAGGCTTCCAAATATTCTGCTGCCACCAAACCGGTTTCATGGAGGGATGATGGATTACCCTGGTATCCCTTGTACACCTCAATCATGGCGTTCAACACCTCTGGATGCACGGGTGTGGTAGCACCATGGTCCAAGTACACTCTTGCTAGGTCTCTATCCTTCATCACTAATTTAGCCCCCTGTATCCCTTATATTCTTTCCCCCTTCCACGGGAACCAAGCATCAATCCAAGGGCATTGAAACACCGGTTTCGTGGTTGAATACCGGGGTTTCCAGGGAAGGGGCTGGTTCCATCGTTCCACCCATGTTAGCTCGCTGCTTCAGCACGCGTGCTAGGTGAGGGAACGGGAGGGTTAATGGAAAAACCAGCCCTCGGGTTAATTTTAAAATGCTTGTTGAATAGACTAATTCATTACACGCGTGCTCCCTTGGGGAAGCGCGTGGTGGCGATAGGTTACTATTAAGTGAAGTTGAAATGAGAAACATTTCAATCATTTCAAATGGTGAAATTCTACATGTCAAGTGAGCAAGAAAAGGAAAAAAGCAAGAAGTATTATCCCCTTCCCGAGCTCTCGGAAAATGCGAGGGTCAAGAGCATGGACGAGTACAAGAAGATGTGGAAGAAATCCATCGAGGATCCCGATGCATTCTGGGCCGAGGAAGCTAAAATGGTAGACTGGTTCGAACCCTACGACAAGGTTTGGATCCAAGAAAGCAAGTATGATGATAATTTCGTTGGACAGTGGTTCGTTGGTGGCAAGTTGAACGTGGTTTACAACTGCATCGATCGGTGGATTGAGAAGGGATATGGTGATGAAATCGCCCTGATCTGGATAGGTGAAGACGATACCGAGAAAAAGTACACGTACAAGACCTTGAAAGATGATGTGTGCAAGGCAGCTAATGCATTAAAGGAGCTTGGTGTCGAAAAAGGTGACCGTGTATGCATATGGCTTCCAATGGTTGCAGATCTGGCAATCGTGATGCTCGCCTGCGCGAGAATTGGTGCTATTCATTCGATCGTGTTCGGTGGTTTCTCCGCGGAATCCGTCAAGGACAGGATCGATGATTCCGATTGTAAGTTGCTCATCGTTGCCGACCAGACCCGCAGGGCTGGCAAGGCAAAACCGATGAAAGATAACTTGGAAGGGATTATCGAGGAATGTTCGTCGATCGAGCACGTGTGCATTGTCAAGGTTACCGGCGCAGATACCTATTCTTACGATAAGGACGTTGATTTCACTGCACTCATGGATAAGCAATCCACCGATTGCGAATGCGAGGTCATGGACGCCGAGGACCCTCTGTTCATCCTGTACACGTCCGGTACCACAGGTAAGCCAAAAGGTGTCGTGCATACCACCGCGGGATACCTGGTGTATGGCATGTCGACCAACAAGTACGTATGGGATTATAGCTGCTTGATAGACTTGAAAGGTGTTAAGCCGAAGGACAGGGACGTCTGGTACTGCACTGCGGATATCGGGTGGATCACGGGGCACACGCAAATCATTTACTCTCCCCTCGCCCTAGGCGCAATTTCCATCATGTACGAGGGCGTCCCAACTTGGCCACACAAGGGTAGGTTCTGGGAACTGTGCCAGAAATACAACGTGACCCACTTCTACACGGCCCCAACTGCCATCCGTGCCCTCATGAAATTCGGTGACGAGGAGGTCAAGAAATGGGACCTCTCCAAACTCAAGATGCTCGGTACGGTTGGCGAGGTCTGCAACTGGCCAGAATGGAAATGGTATTGGACGGTAGTCGGTAATGGATCTACTGGTGAGAAGCCCGTTGGCAGGCCAATCGTGGATAGCTACTGGCAGACGGAAACGGGTTCCTACATGATGGTGAATTTCGGAGCGATTACGCCCATGAAGCCAGGCTCGTGCACGTTTCCGTTCTTTGGAGTCAACCCGAAATTGCTTGATGAGGAAGGCGACGAAGTCGAGAAGACCAACACGCAAGCATATTTCGCATACGATCGACCATGGCCTGGTCTCATGCGCTCGGTGTGGGGTGATCATCCACGTTTCGTGAACACCTATCTCAAGAAATTTGATGGCCATTACTTCACTGGTGATTACGCCATGATCGACGACGAAGGGTATTACTTCATCCTTGGACGCTCCGATGACGTGATCAAGGTATCCGGGCACCGGCTCGGTTCCGCAGAAGTTGAATCCGCCATCAACAGCCATCCGAAGGTTGCGGAAAGCGCGGTCGTGCCATACCCGCATCCGGTAAAGGGTTCAACCATTTTTGCCTACGTGACCTTGATGACTGGCGTGGATCCCTCGGATGATCTCAAGAAGGACATCCAAAAGCACACGAGGAAGGTGGCGGGACCAGCAGTTCTTCCAGAGATCATCATGTTCACCGAAGCGGTTCCAAAAACTCGCTCGGGCAAGATCATGAGAAGGATCCTGAAAGCGATTGCCACCAAGCAGGATATCGGGAACACCATGACATTGGCGAACCCGGAAGTTGTCGAGAACCTGATCGAAGAGCGCGAGAAGCTCGGCGAGATCAAGTTCTGAACATGATCTTCGCTTTACCAATTTTTTTTCTATCTTTTTAATCCATGAAGCCGTTTTTTTAGGAGTTCGATGGTTTTTTCCACGCCATGACGGAGTATTCGTCGGATATTCGCTGAGAATTAATAACTCATCCTTGATTCCGTGGATTGATGCTTGCCTTCGATAGTCACGTGCACACGCGTTTTTCCGATGGGACCATTTTCTATAATGGAATAGCCGATCTAAAGGAATTGCAGCTCAAGCACGGGTTTGATGCTTTTACCATCACGGACCACAACACGACCAAGGGATTGCGATACACCCGCAGGGCATGCGAGCAGCTCGGGATCCCATTCATTCCAGGAGTGGAAATCTCGACGAAGGAGGGTCATGTGGCTGCATATGGCGTTGAACGATGGGACCATCCAGCGTACCGCCTTCCCCTCGTGGAAGCGCTCGAACTATTGATGGAGCAGAACGCTGTCATCGTGCCAGCACACCCGTTTGACGGCAGGATGGGCATCGGGAACCTGATCTTTGAACCTGCCATCAAGCGCATGATCCACGGTTTCGAGATCTTCAACGGGGCATCTCCCAGGCAGAATCTCCGGTGCACCAGGAAGGCAGGAAATCTCCCCGGGGAGTTAGCGATGTATGCTGGCTCGGATTGTCATTCGAAGGTCATGTTCTACCGGTATCATGTTGAGCTGGATTGCAACTCCACCAAGGTTGATGATATCTTGGAAGCCATGCGGGATACCACCAAGGTGAAGCCCGTTGGGTCTCTCCTGGAGATCCTACGGTGGATAGGCGATTACGTGCCTGCAGAGATAGGACGTAGGAAGTTAAAACGAGCAAGGAAGGGTGTAGAGGTTCCCGAATTGTTTTCGTGATAGCAGGCATGCCCAGTTAATCGTTGGTTGCCGCTGTTCAAGGATCTCTTGCAAGATCTCGTAGCATGCCAGCACCCACCTTGTTGAATGCCTCGGCATACCGCGTTCCTGCTCTTTTTCCCCATTCCCTGTCCATCAAGCGAACCAGCAGGTTCACCTTGGTTATACTTGGATGATCCTTTTCTAGCAAATCCACGTGGAGCTTGCATGCCCGGGCGAGTAATAATTGTTGCCTGAAGAAATTTTCCATGACACTCTCGTGCATGCAGATGGCGTGCACCTTATCTCCCACGAAATCCGAGATGTCCATGAAATGATTCACCACGGTTGGATTTCTTGCAAAAAGAAGCCTTTCTCCCACCGCGTGAATTCCAAGCCCCTCCTGAAAATGCTGGGGATAGAGGGCATCAAAGGACGCCTGCCAGCATGCCTCATTGACTGCCCTTGCCACCATCACATGATCTTGGTTTTCCTCATCAATTCCATTCAGGTCAAAGCTGATGACAGTATCCGGTTGGTAAGCCCGGATCAAGCGAACGATCTTTTCCCGCAATTCGATGTAATCCTCCCCGGCGAGATAATCGGAAGGATACATCAGGTGCACGATTTCCGTTGCTCCCAAGAATTCGTAGGCACTATCTGCTTCCCGTTGGTTAATGCGGATAGCATCCTCCCGCGATAACCCAACAGCATCTTCCCAATCATCGCACACGCGCACGCACACGATTTTGTTCCCCTCGGTAGCGAGTTTCTTGAGTGTCCCTCCGCACCAGATGGACAAGTCATCCGCGTGGGCACCAACGGCAAGGATGGTCTTGTACTGGAAGATGTCCTTCATGCAGGATCGCAACATGGTTGTAGCCGCCGGCCCCATGGATTCATCCTCGTGCCCGGTAAACTGGGCATGGTTCACTGGGTCCTTCCACCTGACGGATTCGTGCCTGAATTCCTTGAGTGGGATGAAATATCCAAGTGCATCATTCGACAAGCTAATGATCACGGGCTGCTCCCATCTCTCGTTATCCGGTACGTCTCGGTGGAGTCCCTTAATCAAACCTGGAAACGGTTCCCCAGGCAAGTGCAACAGGTCCACTGATCCAATGCGTAACTTGCCGATGGTTGAACGCACGTTGCCATCATTATAGTATTGATCGCTAAAGACTCCCAATGAAAACAAGACGTGGAAGTCATCATTCTGAACAGGGACATGCACAACACGTTGGCGTATCTCCAGGCCAGGATCTTCAACGCTCATGGGCTGTTCGAGCAATGATTCAATGGTTCCGTGTAAATCTTTGGCATATTTGGTCAACGCATCAAATCCTTGCTCGCAAGCCACCGGCGATTGACTTCCGCAGCATCCCAGTCCGAATAACGCGACGCACCCATGGTTTCTCTCGATCCAAGAAGATACCAAGCTTGGATAGTCCCCTGATATCAAGACATTTTCCCTGTTCGTGATCTCAGGCTGCGCGCTGAATCCCCAGAGCATGGAAACCAGGTTACCATCCGCTCCCTTGAAGCCGATGATGGTTATGGTTCCATCTAAATCACTTGGTTCCCTGAAATTCACAACCAGGTCACTCCTCTCGCCGTGGCATTTCAAAAGGTCCACTGGAACCATGTTCATGGACGCTTCCTTGATGGCGTCAAGAATGGCATTCAACAGGAAATACCGATACCTCTTGTTCTCTCCAGAAACGCCGAGATGAGCCCCCCATAATCCCATGGTATCAGGACCAGCATGGGTATGCGTCGAGAAGATGAACACGTTCCTTGCCGGGAATCCCCATGCTTCAAGTGGCACTTTAATCTCTTGGACGAAATCACCAAGCAAACCGATGGATTCAACAGAAACCAAGGCTATTTTCGTGTTACCATCGAATAGCACCATGGCCCTAGCATGGATGTCATCGTGAACACCACTTGCTATCTTTGCGCCCCTGGGCTGATCGATACCCGGGGCCAGGTAGCCGGCAATTCGCACCGGTCCCAGATCAGGCGTGGGAGTTATGCATTTCTTGGCAACGCCGCAGGATAATCCCATGAGGATACATGGCCCCGGGATCTATAATAGTATTCTTCCTCATGGATATTTTACCCGGCGGTCTAACTTAAAGGCTCCCGAGGGACATGTTGTCACGCACAACCCACAACCCACGCATTTCGATGCATCGTGCTCTATTCCCCCCTGATCCCCTTGGATGATGGCACCGAAATAGCACCTACTCACGCACGTGCCGCAATCCTCGCATTGGGATTCATTCCACGTGGACACGAAATCTGCTTTAACCACGGCGGGAAATCCCCATTTCTTCATGTTGGATAGGGTGAGGCAATAATCCGGGTGGCACGCGCAGATGATGTAAAAGTAATCTGGTGATGGGAAGAAGATAAGCTGGTGAACGTATCCCTGCTTGTTCCATTCTTCGAGTTTTTGCTCAATTTCCTTGTAAGTGAGATTTTTACCGATTTTCTTCC
>WJJB01000329.1 GCA_014729935.1 Candidatus Bathyarchaeota archaeon
CAACAGATCATGCCCCTCGTCTTGATCCCCGTTTTCATTGCTGGCATGCTGGTGATCTATACCATCTCGCCCGATAGTTGGTACAGGACACCGCTGGAACGATTTATTGATACAGTCGTGCCAGTGTCGATAGCAACGGTTCTCTCGATCATTGCCTTCATGTACAAGGGTAAATCTTTAGGTGTCCTATCGTTGAAGGGCTTGGTGGCAGATTACAGGAGGAAGACCACTAAGGATATTCCAAAGGTATTGAAAGTGGCAACGATTGGATATCTTGTCTTCATTCCCGTATTTGTTGTTGCAGGAACCTGTTTTTTGGGCATTCCTCGAAAGCAAACATTCATGGTCGAGATGGAAGATGGCGTGCACCTGGCAACGGACCTGTACCTTGCACCCATGAAAAAGAAGGAACCAGCACCCACTGTTCTGATCAGGACGCCATATGGGAAGGATGGTTTCATGGCGCTTTATGGTTCCCTTTACTCGAATCGGGGCTATCACGTCGTGATCCAAGATTTCAGGGGAACACATGCCAGCGAGGGGCAAACCAGCGAATATTTATTATTCACGAAGGCATATACTGATGGCGTGGATACCATCGAGTGGATACGGAGCCAATCTTGGTCAAACGGAATGGTCGGTTCTGCGGGAATATCAGCCCTTTGCATTAACCAATTCTTGTACGCGGGAATGGATCCAGCTGGCTTGAGATGCCAGAGCCTGCTCTTCGGTTGCGCCGATCTCTACTCCGATGCGATAATGGGTTCCACGGGTTCCGGGATATACCACAAGTCTAGCGTCGAGACGTGGATCAATGGCACCACGGGATATAACTGGCGATACCAGATCGATTACATCCTCGATCACCTTGAAGATGCTAATTGGAACACCGAGGAATACAACGCAACGACATTGAATGCGGGAAATAATACCTATGAGAAGGTCAATGCCCGGGCACTTCATGTTGGTGGTTGGTACGATCATTTTCTTGGCGGCACCATTCGAGGCTACATGGGATACGATGATCGTGGCAAAGCCAGGGCCCAAGGGCATCAGAAGCTCATCATTGGTCCATGGACCCATGGCATGATCATTGGGGGTCGGCAAGGTGATCTGGTGTATCCCTCTAGTTCCAATGGCGTGCCACTTATCCTTGAATGGGATGACCAGATCTTCTCCGAATCATTTGCTGGCGTTGAAAATCCAGAAATATGGAAGGATCGTGTTGCATATTACGTGATGGGTGACCCGGATGACAAATCTGCCAATTATTGGAAATATAGCAGTGATTGGCCATTGAACTATACCATTGAACCCATGTACTTTTACAACGATAGCGGCACCCTTGCCCTTCTTAGTGATTCGGAAATGCTCGCTAAACCTGAAGTGAATTTGAGTTATATTTACGATCCACGCAATCCCTTGATGACCCGGGGCGGAAATAACCAGCCAGGGTTTGATCTATCAGGGCCGAAAGATCAAGCACCGGTTGAAAGCGATCGAGTGACAGGTGGCATTAGGGATGACCTCCTATTGTTCGAATCACCAGTGCTCCAAGCTCCCATGACGTTTGAAGGGAACCTAACGGCAACATTGATCGTGAATTCAAATTGCACGGATACAGATTTCGTGGTGAAATTGGAAGATGTCTATCCAGATGGTAGGCGCATGCTGGTTATAGATGGTGGTCTGACGACCAGGTTTCGGGATGGCTTGCTAGGCTTGTCTCCCCCCTTGGATCCCGCCCAAACGTATAATCTCACCGTTGACCTGATGGCTTGCGCCTACAGGTTTGCACCTGGGCACAAGATTGCAGTTGCCATCACGTCATCCAATTATGACAGGTATGCCATCAACATGAATAATTACAGCATTCCGATTGGCAAGGGGCATTTTTCAGATGCATCCATCGCCAATAACTCGATTCTCACGGGCCCGGGGCAATCGTGCATTAATTTCCCGGTTCTAGTAGAGTGAAGGGATTAGAAAAATAGCGCGTGGGATTCAGGAATCCCTTTTCCCTTTTTTATCACCGAATAATTCGATCAAGGCTTCAGCTGCTGCCATAGGTCCCGCTTGCTCGTATCCTTTCATCCCGAGCCTGGTGCGCAATTGCCCGATGAATATTCCATTCTCAATGAGTTTGGTGAAGAATTCCCTGGCGAGCATATCATGATGCTCCTTGTAATCTGGGGGGCCAAAGATGTTGGCGAAATATGACTGGACAATCCCGGTGGACGTGGTGGTACCCTTGCTCATGACTTTCCCTTCCTTGAACACAGCTAATGCTTCATCAACGCTTTCAAATCGATCGATGATGGGGTGGTCTTCATCCACTTGCTGGTAATTATTGGCGTATAAGACGATATCCACCTTGTATCCTTCCAAGACATGATGCAGGGATGTGATGGGAATCACGATTCTCGTGTTGGTTCTTCCAGGGCTCATGAAAATAGCACGATCGATCTGTCCGAATGCCACCGAGGGTGAAAGATCATCCAGTCGAAGGAATGCGCCCACCTCGGTACCGTGGCCTATCACGTTCCCCTCCTTATCATATGTCAGGGATCCCATATCATCGGCTACCACGATGATGTCTGAAATCAGTTCCTCGCCAATTTCCCTGAAGGCTTCCAAGGTTTCCGATTTCCCCGCACCGGTGTCCCCGATCAGGAGCACCACGAAATCGCCGCCCTCTTGGAGCACAATGCGTGTCATGGAACCGTGGAACGGTAGATGACCAGAGCGAATCATCTTTACATTATGCAGGGTGAGGATCATCTTCTTGAGGTATCCAAAATAGCCAAATTCATCCTTGCTTGGAACGGCAGCAATGATCATATCATTCTCCTTGTCCTCATAGTAGATCGTGGGATATTCACCGATATCTTCAATGGTACCAGGTGGTGCCCCGTAAATGTAAATGCCATCTGGTTTTTTCAAGAGCTCCTCATCGGTGGCGATCTCGAAGAGATTCACGAGGGATAATCCAAGCTCGTAAAACCTCTGGTGAATGTACACGAGGATCACGAGTGAACCCACCTTGGCGGGATAGCACACGAATTCCCCTTTATCCAAGGTGACCCGTTTCAACGGATTGGTATCGACCAGCACGAATCGACCCGTGCGCTTGTTCATTGGTGGATTGAGGACCAAGGGGGGGTTGAGCAAGACCTGCCTGATGACCAATACCTCTTGAAGCTTGTCACTGTATTCTCGCGGCATCGGGATAGCCTTGGAGAGTGCGATAGTACCGAAATTTGCTCCCGCGCGTACCTGCCGGTAAATGTTGGGATGCTCCCCGGTGATATTTTCTTGTATGTCCCGGTATACCTTCCTCACCAGGTGCGTGAGATACTCGATTGTATTATTAAAGGTGCGGTACGGGTGCAAGTCCAGCTCATCACCCTTGGAATCGCATATGATGAATCGGTCATAGGATCTCCAGAAGTTGTAGAGATATTCAACGTAGTTGAATAGCATATCTTCCCGTTCAATGATGTGGGAAGAGCCTTCAACAATCTTTGGAATATCATCTTTCGGAAGGATGGTCAGGTATCTCAACACGTCAACAAGGATATCAACTTGCGTGCCATCGATCTCGTGATGATCGAACAATTCCAAGAGAATTGAATTCCGTTCGACGAGCGCTTCAATGGATTTTGCCACTACCATCTTGAACGCGTTGGATTCTACCAGCTCGCCGGCGCCAGCACACAACGCATGCTTCGTGTGAATGATAATCTTACGACCGACCAACTTCGAATTGATATACTTCATTAACTGAAGCGAACTCCGGAATAATTTTAAGGTTTTTAGGAGAAATGTCAGGATAATGACCCAGTGACGTGGCTGTTCGGGAGTTTTCTCGTTTAATATTTATCCGTTCTCGCGTGAGAAAACTCTCCCCTTTCGGGGGGAGATGAATCTCGCACCGTCGATCAGTAATTCGACGGTCTCTCTCCCTTTTCAAGCGATGGGGTCGATGACTAGAATAGTGCTCGTCGAATATACCGTGAAGGTGCGGGTTTACCCGACCGCGGCGCAAGAGGAATTGCTTGCCAAGACGCTTGGCTGCAAGCGGTGGATATCGACCACTGGTTAGAAGAACGGGAAACGTACTACAAGGAACACGGCAACATGACCGGTTTTAGATACACCATCGCCAAGATATAGAAGGAAACGAGACCGTGGTTGAAGGAACCCGACAGCATCTAGATCACCCCCTATTTAGATCCCTGATTAATATAACCCAAATGCGAAAAACACCACGGGAAATCGAGGGCTTGTTTGGAATTGCTAAAAGGTTAACTGGTACCAACCAGCCTTGAGCATTTCCGTGAGGATGGAACCCATGCGTACAGGAGATATCCCCATGGACTCGAGCTGCCCCGTCACGCCAAGATCATCGCTACATGAGACGCAAGCCATTGTTTCAACTCCTGCAGCCTGGACTTTT
The DNA here is from genome assembly GCA_014729935.1 of Candidatus Bathyarchaeota archaeon. Taxonomy (GTDB): domain Archaea; phylum Asgardarchaeota; class Lokiarchaeia; order Sigyniarchaeales; family Sigyniarchaeaceae; genus WJJB01. The sequence goes on from WJJB01000329.1 coordinate 4,460, forward strand.
TTCAGTTCATCCTGCAGGCGTGTATCCCTGACGATGGTTTCCTGTGCAGGCCCCCAGAAGACCAATCTCACCTGGTCCATGTAGCCACGCTTCATGGCGTTCTTTGCATACATGAACACCAGGTGGGATTGTACCTTCGGGTCGCCATCTGCTACTATCACGAACAATTTCTCTTCATACATGGTAGCACATTTGCTTGGAAAAAAATTAAATGCATGGGAAGCAATTCGTGGAAAAAAAGAAATTCCGGGAAGCAATCCAAAATAGATAGCTATAAACTGGACGAACTCGGACATTGCTGCCCGGACTCGTCACCCGTCGCCATATCCGAGACGGACAAGTGAGCATTGCTCACGTGACCGCGACCTTCTCGCACAGCTTCTGGCACGCGAGCAGGTGCGTGTTAATCTTTAATCGTGGATATTCAACACCATTCTTGGTCGTTGCAGGGATCGTCACGACGTCCCAACCGTTCTTGCCTCCACGCTTGAAATCGAGCCCCGTTGGCAGGTGTGGCGG
>WJJB01000330.1 GCA_014729935.1 Candidatus Bathyarchaeota archaeon
CAATAACCCAGCTTTTCATGCAGGTACGCGTCGAAAACCAGTTTCCGTAGTTCTGGATTTGCCATCATGATGCATCACTTCGTATCGTTTACCTTCTTGTTGATCTCGGCTACAGCTAAACTGTATCGATAGAAAAGACCAACGGGATCGAGGATCTTGTCCTCCACTTCACTGATGTCCACGTCTGCCATTGATGCCATGGTTGAAATTGCCCTGGCACCTTGATCCGTGATACCAAACACGGGACCGTAGCATCCAGAGCACACCGAGTTTGAAGTTGGGCAAATGCCTCCGCATCCTGCTTGAGTCACGGGACCCATGCATAGATATCCTTGGTTTAGGAAGCATTCCTCGGTATCTGGCAATCCTTCGTGCACGCGCTTGATCTTGGTCATCGTCTTGGTCATGTTTGCGTTCCTATCACACGTGGAACACACGTTTCCATTCATGAAGGTATAGTTTGGACTTTTTGCCAACGCTTTGAGTGCGGCGCCTGAGATATCATCGGAATATTCCATGGGTGCGTCCAATGCTATCTTCCTGAGCGGATCGGCTGCAAGGTATAGTGATCCCTGCACTGGTAGGCCATTATACAGGATCACGAAGGAAGAGATTACATTTGCTTGTTCCTGCGACGCGGTGAGCCCCTCGAGCATCTGCCTGAGCTTTGCTGCTTTGCCCTCATCCTGGTTGTTGGTGGGACCGAAGCAACCGACGCACGGGTCACCCGAGTTAGGACACATCAGGTCACATCCCGCTGCGGTTACATTTCCGAAGCACAGCTTGCCCTGTTCCAGCAAGCATGGATCTGCCTTGCACGTTGCACACACGTTTGACGATTTATTCATGTTTTCAGGGCTCTTCTTGATGAGAAATGCCACTGCGCCAAGGATGTTTTCTTTCTTTGGTGGACATCCTGGGAGATACGCGTCAATATCCACGACTTTATCAAGGTTCACGACGGACTCTGTAATCTCGGTCAATTCAGGGTCCCTATCCGTGACCATGTTTAGTGGTTCTTCCACGCTTTCTGCCTCTTGAAACTTCCGCTGCAAGAGTTCCTCGCGGGACCATTGATTCGCCAAACCCTTTACACTTCCATAACACGCGCACGTGCCATATGCGATGAGAAGCTTGCATTTCTTCCGCATCACCTTGGCACCGTGAACATCATGCTCGGTGCGTAGCATTCCCTCTATGAAGCCAACATCGATCGAGCCATCCTCGTATCCTTCCAAGTCCGAGAACTTGTAATCCAAGACGGCTGGCCAATATTTGATGTTCAGCTCGGGAAGCACGGGCAGCAAACCAAGGTGCAAGTTCAAGAGCGATTGGTGGCATCCCCAGCACGAAGAACACTGGTAGAATGCTACATTTACTGTCATGAGTTTCACCTGTTTTGCTTTTACCGGTTTGCAATGACTTTAGTAAACATTACAATTTCCGATATTACTTGCAAGTATGTCTATCCTGCAGGTATATTTATAGATTCACCCATGGGATGAATGATGCCTGAAATCTCATCAGTACCTCGAAACTAATTATGAATTTTGATTCGTGCGTGAATACCTTAGATCCATCACGTTCATCTGAATTCATGCCCACTTTGACCATATTGGAGGATTTATTCCAGAAAACATCAAATTTATCGTTATTCCAAGTTAACGGAGTGATACTCAATTATCAATTTTTCTTATATTTCATTAAAAAAAAATCATTCCCTGTAATTACTCGATTTCTTGAAATTCCTCAACAATGTTCGAAATGATTCAAGTAACTGATGGAATCGTGCCGGATCTTGCTTTATCTCTTGTCTTGCTTCATTCTTGAATGATTTCATGATATTCAACTGCGATTTCGTGAAACCGCCCAACTCCTTGGCTATTGTCGAGGTGATCTCTCTCGCATTAAGGTCAAAAGCTTGAAGAACACCCTCACTGCCATTTGCCGCATTGGAATCGCGTTCAAACCTCCTCATGGTTTCTTTCGAATCGAATAAATTTGCCAAGTTGAAATCTGCTAATGAATGGTCGATTTTCTTGAACAAGTGAACGTGATCGAGGAAAATGGAAACGCGTGAAAGCAAAATGGTTACAAGGCTTTCTATCAAGGAAGAAATTGGCTTTCGCGATGGATCGATTACCTTGATAGGTGCATCCCACTGGTACCCCCTGCTTCCAGGAGGGTCAAACTTCCGGGAAACCTGCTTGATGACGGCATTTGGTATTGGAAGACCGCGTTTCTCGTTCCATTTCAAGCAGGTCTTTTTCGGCGTGGATACATGTACAATTGCATAGGGAGCACCTGCTTCCATCGCAATGTCGGCTAGCTCGTGCCTCATGCTCCTGAAATAATTCATGTCATCATGGATGACAAAAGATCCATGATCAAGGTGCACGCTTGCTTCACGGATCGATTCCTTCCGAACTTCCCGCTCTACCGTAGGATCGAATTTGTTATGGATTGTTTTTCTCGAGTATATCTTCACCCGTGTCTCATCCACGTCAATGATGATAACCCTTGAGCTATTGGCTCGTGAAAGTGCCCGGGCGAGATCTCTTGCGAGCCTGGATTTCCCAGACGCTGGCAAACCTGATAGCACGATAAGGAATGGCCCGTCCAATTATCCTTTCCCTCCATGGTATCTCAGGATGTAAATCACCGATTGCCTGTTTCGCTCGTTATTTTCCATTGATTGCAATTCATTTTTAAGATTAATAAAGGATGCATGCCGCAGCAAGGAATAACCTGCTTCCTGCTCCAGACCCCGTGCAAGATCATGTAATGGTGTGTAATATTCATTCCACCACGTGTTTCCAGGAAGCTTGAATTCATGCTCCAAGGAAAATCCATGTTTCTTGAACTCCTTTCTCCTATCTGATTCCCCCCCAAGGGCAGCATGAATGCCTAGCGTGCCCCCAAGTTGCAAGTATTTTTTCCACGTGGCGAGGGCCCTCTTAAACCCGATGAAATGGATGGAACCCTCCGACCATATCATATCTGCGATGCTTGGGAGCAAGCGTAACCAGGTAAAGGAGGAGTGAATGGGTTGAACCCGGGATCTCAATGAAGCATCAGGTAATTCCATCAAGCTATCTTTCAACTGGTTCAATGCATCGAGATCCTTGTCAATGCCAATCACTCGCCCATGGAAATGCCTTGCGAGTTCAATGGAGACCATCCCGTCCCCGCATCCCATGTCGAAAATCAAGGGATTCTCCCCCACATTCACGTGAGAGAAGCATTCCATGGTGTATTTCAAGATGTTCCTCCGAGCTTTCTTACGCGCTGTTTGAATGGTTCCCTGGAGCATGATATCACGCATCGACATCATTGAAATCACCCTACATGGTGCCTGAATTGTGGAGGGATAGGATAGGAATCATTATTCCCTTGAGAAGATTCACTTACTCTTATCTTTACATCCTTTTTCTCGACAGGCTGGAGACTCGCTTGATCGCGATTTCCGCTTCTTTTACGACTTCTTGGATGATATCAGGGACTTTCTTGATTTGCTTAATGATCCCGATGCTCTGACCGAGCAGGACCGCACCATTTTCAATATCTCCCCTGTAAGTCAGTTCGTAATGCTTTTGCTCTTCCAACAAGGCTTTCGCATCCATTTGTGCTTCCATCGCCATCTTTGCATCCTTATTC
>WJJB01000331.1 GCA_014729935.1 Candidatus Bathyarchaeota archaeon
ATTAATTGTAAACGAATCGGGAGATATCACGCGCCGTATTGGCAAGCCCACCGTACCATTAGACCAGCCACATGAAGCTTTGATGAAACCAGATGGTAACATCCTGATTGCAAATTGCAGGAATGATACCATTATCGAAGTGGATCCAGAAGGAAAGCCAATTTGGGTATATGATCTCAGGACCATCAATTGGACCGTGGTAGATCCTACTTTTGGTGAAAATGCATACATCACGAATCCGCACGGTAATGACTGGAGCCATGTGAACGATGTGGAGCTACAAACGCGGAATGGAACGGAATTCATGCTCCTCTCCATCCGGAATTTCGACATGATAGTTGAGGTGAATTACACTTCCGCGGTGCAAAGCAATGACACGGATGAATCAGACATTACCTGGTATTTCGGCTATCCAGGGAATTATTCCATGTTGAATCACCAGCATAATGCCGATTACTTGGTTAATGGAAACATCATCGTGGCAGATTCTGAGAATCAACGTGTTGTTGAAATCAATTATGCCACGAAAGAAATCGTTTGGGAATCCCCTGCATCCCTGGATTTGTACTGGGTTCGGGATGCTGATGAAAACCCGTCAAATCCTGAACTGCTCCTTATAACAGACTCACTACACCACAGGGTTATCGAATTCAACAAGAATTCCAGTGAAATCACGTGGCAATACACGGGAAACATGATCCAACCATATCAAGCGGATTACTTAGATTCAGGGAACATCCTCATTGCGGATGGTGCAGGAGGCAATATCATCATCGTGGAACCCACCACGAATTCAATAATCCGTCAATTTAGAACGGAGCATGGCTCATACCAATACGTGAAAGCGATATTCCTTAGCTTGATCTCCCTGCCAGTATTCTTGATAGTCATGACTTTGGCTAAAATACGGGTTATTAGAGGGAATGAAATCGATAAAAAAACCCTTGCAGGACTGTTTGTCGCTGGAGGAGCACTAGTGCTCATACTCGGTTCGGTCATCCACCCGTCATGGTTGCTCAAGACCATCGTGCAGATGATAAACGTGATCGTGCGGTGATCAAGATCCAATCTCACCGGTGGGGCATCACCGAATGTCCAGCGGCGTGAGGGGGGTTTTTCGTCGCCTTGCTCTCTGGAAAGATTAATCTTGGTAGCTCGCCACTCTTTCTTGTTGGTGAAAGTGGCGTAAACCTCCCTTCCATTACCTTGGAATCATTGCATGGTGCCCAGGGCGTGGATGGATTCAATGGTGGATTTCAGGATGGCATGGCCGCCACCTATGCTCAGATTACAGATGGAAATCGAGCCGACGGCAGGTTCGTGGGTGATGTCGATGGTGCCTTCCACCGTCGCGTGCCCCGGCGCGTCGTTCACCTTCGGCAGCGTGTTGGTGAATCCATCTCGTTGCTGGGTTTTGCGGCGGTGCCTTGGAACTCGCACGGGATGATGCATCCCTTCCCCTCGATGTACGCCGCGAAGGCATCCAGGTACCGCGTGAAATCACCCAGGGTCTGGTACGCCTGGCCGGTTCCCAGCACGATATTCATTACAGAGATCACCATCCTATTCTTCTCCTACCTCGAAAAACACGAGGTATACCCCATCGAATTGATTCGAATTGATTTGAATTGATTTGAATTGCCCGATTCATCGAACAGGATGAAGCGCACCTGGATCGCGCTTCCACCGGTGATGGTCCCGTCGCATTGGTAGCTCGTGATGCGTGTGTTGCCGTCCACGCTGTTCCACGCGCCAGTGTGACACGCGTGGCGGTCGAACGCGTGCCAGGCATCCAAGATCGGGATATGATACCCATCCAAGGTGGCGGAAGCTTTTTTACCCGGTACTTGCAAGATACCTTCATGAGAAGAAACACTTTCGTGGCTTGTTTCAGTGCGATAGCTGGTTTTTTCATCCTTAGCATGATGATTGCATCTCCCGCACGATGCCAAGTGCCAGGGCTTTCTAGCACATGGGCAGATAATGAACCCACCATCGACGGGCAATTCACTGGTAATGAATGGGATGATGCCATGCACGTGGAATTCTTTCATGATGATCCCACGCCACCCCACCTACCAGATGATGTCCACATCTACATGAAGAACACCAAGAACAAATGGTATATCCTCATTGATGATTTACCAGATAACACGTCCGAGGAAAACGATCACGTGGGATTATTCTTTGATTGCGATCAGGACGGTTCCACGGATGACCAACTCTCGATGATGTTATACCGGAATGAAACCATCTCCAAAACTGTAGAACCAGGCTGGGTGTTGGCAAATTGGGAATTCGGATTCTCAAGTTCGCCAAATAAGGGAGAAACCCATTCCATCTTGGAGATCGAAATCAATATCACGATGGACATAGAATACAATGGAACGGCAACCGCAGGTGATTTGAATTACCAGCTGCCAGTTGGTCTCGAGAACCGGACCATAAAGATGATGTTTTACGCGGGACCACTATTCTGTGGATGGGAGTATCCTGATGAAGCTGATATGGACAAACCCACCGAGTACTTCTACCTGACCTTTGCTACAAAAACCAGCGGAATTCCGGGATATCTTGCACTGGGAACCGTTACATTCATAGCGTTTGCTGCGGTTATATTCAAGAAGCGTGCGAAAACCTGCTAATCTGCTAAGTTTTCCTTTTTTCCACGCCTTTTTTTCAACACATTAATCACCTCCGTTTAAATAGTGGATAGCATTAACCATAGCTATAGGCAACTGGAAAGTGGCTCCTTTAAGCCTAGAAAACGACCACATGCTGGATATATTATGAATGAAAAGACAGAAAAGCGGTACAACTATTTCAAGCTATTCCTTGCACTTGGGTTAACATCATTGGCAGTGATCTTGCCAATAACGACCATGTTCAAGGGTATCTTCGTCATGTATAACGACGGGGAATTACTGGATGATGGAAGGATCATGCTATGCCAGTACGAGATATGGCGTTTCAGGGATCAAGA
>WJJB01000332.1 GCA_014729935.1 Candidatus Bathyarchaeota archaeon
AGCTCTTCGAGAGTGTAATCATCCCACCCACCGAACAGAGCAAGGAATGGACAGAAGAAGGTTCCTGGGAATATGAAAAACATGGAAAGAAGCACGATAGCAGCAATTACGAGTTTTGCCGTGCTGGTGCTCATGAACAACCCAAGTGCCATCTCCAAAAGCGGCCACAAGGTATGCATGAAAGCAAGTAGAACACCCGCGAACGCGAGACACGCAAGCACCGGGGCGATCAATCCTTGCCATGCCAGGCGCTTGAGATCGAACTTGATCACCCTGAGGTGGATCCAAGTGAATCCAACGACCGTTTGGATGGCGCTGTTGATGAACCCGGGTACCATCAATAAAAGCCATATAGGGAGTATTTCCCTTGTCACGCACAGGTAAATGAACAGGAACTGGAAAAGATACCCGGGCACCGTGAAAATAATCCGCAAGATTATGGGGGGCAAGGGCTTATCACAGGCATTGAAGATGCGTGTCCAAAAGCCTCGAACAGGTCCGGTCATATCAATCAGGAGTACCACCGGTATCATCACCAATCCTGCCTCGTAATTCTGCAATTCAGGGAATGCATCCACCACCACGTGAATTATTCTTGGGCTAAGCAATACCAGTGACGTGAACATGTAAAACGTGACGATTGAATACCATTTCAAGGTGTTATTCAGGAAATATTTCGTGAGTTGCTTCTTGCCGTTATTATACGATTCCGAAAGCGCAGGTGCCACGAGACCCGTCATCGCACTTTGGTGTGACACGAGATGACCAAGGAACTCGGGAATGAGCAACAAGCCAGTCCAAGATGCCATGCTTGGCATGATGATGATAATGTACACTCCCATCATATAATCAAACAAACCCAAGACTTGTGTTCCAATCCATTGCTTTCCCGTGTACACCATGACCTCTTTAATGATGGCATGGTCAAAATCCGGCTTCACCATTGCCCAAATACCCGTGGCAATTCCTTTTGATTTAAGCACCTGCCCGAACATGTATCCCCCGAGAAAAAGGTTGATCCAGTCATCGAGAAATTGCGACAAGATGTAAAACAGCGTGATGCCCATCAATTCACCTATTCGTGGATTCCTGGCACCCCACCACCTGCCAATAATCATGCAGACCACGTTTACAGAGACTTGGAACACCGTATTCTGCAACCAGACGAGCCAAGCCAGCTTGTCTCCCCGTTGGAATGCCTTCATGGAAGAAGTCATGACCATCAAGCATCCAGGATATTGAACAAGGCTCTGTCCGATGATGAACCAAGCCAGGTATCCCAAGGATGTATTTACCAGGTAAAACATGGTGAAAAAGATGATGATCGTCACTTGAAGGAGTCCCGTGAACATCTGGAACCAAATGTAAAATTGGATGTACTTGATAGCACGTTTGGGATCACTATCGGCATATTGACCAATAAACCGCGTCATGCCATCGGAAAACCCACCACCGCCACCGAGGTTGAGGTCCATCAAGCCAAACCAGAACCCGAGAATGGACGCCGTCATGCCCTTGTATCCATTGATTTCAGGGTACGGGAGAAAAAGGGGGATGATGGTCCCGATAATAACAATACCAAGGACTGCTTCACCCAATGCCAGCACGTAGCCGTACAGGTACGCCCCAGCCACCCGATGGAATCCCACTTGGTTCCAGAGATCGTCCTTCTTCTTTTTCTTCCCGGTAATTGCCTTCGCTCGCTTGATCAACCGCCGGATGCCACGTCCCGTGTTTTTTCCAGCCATCAGGTTCAGAACTCCGCTTGGACACTTGATCCCATGCAAGTATCATATATAATCGCATGCTGGTGAATTGAAATAGAGTGTGACATGTCCAAAAGAATAGTGGCGTGATATGGCCTCCTTTCGCATGGATCAAAACAGTGGGTTAAAACGTGGAAAAAAAAGAATGGGGTGTTTAGAAATCTTCAATCTTCTTCAGGCTCAACGGCTTCGATATTTCCTGCTTCATTGCCAGGCGAATCTTCTGCAGGAATTCCTACAGCGCTTTCTTCCCTTGATAATTCACGGCGGAGCCACCAAATCAAGGCGACCAGTGCTGGCGGACCGAAAATAATCAAGAACCAGATTAAAGCCCTGATCATGAAGCTCACGAAGATGGTGAATTCCCACGATGAAAACGGGGTGTCCCAGTAACCATTGTATGCCACGATTACAAACCAGAAAATGGCCATCACGAATGGTACAACGCCGCCACCATCCTTTACCGTTGGCTTTCGCTTGTGCTTTTTATCCTTTAAGTCATATTTTTCTTTCTCTTCCTGGGAGAGCCTGTACCACCACAATCCGAAAACCGCACCAAGTCCGGATATGAATGGAATACCGACGATCAGGAATTCCCACAGCAAAACATTCAGGAAGAACAGGATGCACAATTTCACCGACCAGTCTCCAATGAATGGTGGGGTTCCAAGAACGGCAGGCGCCACATCCACTCGCCAGAGGAAGACAAATACACCGGCAATAAAGGCTGCCACGATACCAGCCACGCCAATCAGGGCAAATTTCCAATAGTCCCTGATGAAATCCTTCCACAAATCGCTTTTTTCATTTTCATTGTCAGACATGTTGATCACGTGTATGTATTTAAGCAAGATAGATGGAATAATCCGATGCTCTAAATACCAAGAAAAAATTCATGGTATAAAACCAAGCTGAGACCGATTCTTATCAAGAAAAAACTTTTGGTTATTGTTTTAAAGGTGGATCATTGAATTCCTCCAAGATAACCCCAATATCTATCAGGAGATTTCTGATGGAACCCGTGAAACCCCGAGAAAAACACGTCATCTAATTAGGGCGTGGAGGAATCGGTGGCATATTATATCTCAATCGTTATTGTTAACCATGATGTCCTTGCCTCCAGACCAGCCTGAGGTTACACCGTGTACCGGCACCAAATCCCATCACCATCTTGAAGCATGTTCTTGCACTTCCTCGAGATCAAACCTGTCCCTCACCACGATTTCCTGTTGCATCCACGCTGGCAGGAACTTGTGGTACCGTTCGAGAAGAAAGCATTCCCCTGGATCGATAAGATCACGAGCATTCTCGACCGATTGACAGATATCAACGATATCCTCCACGAGTAAGTCGGGATCCTTGTAAGGTGCATCGAAGGTGAAATAATAAGGAGGGGGGCGTAGTAATCTTGGTTCCCCTGGACTAATATTGGAAATCCCGAGCTGAGGTCCCCCTATCCGTTGTAGAATTCTTCTCAAGGTAACGAAAGAATTCGTACCCAACCATGGTAAAAAGCACCAATGCCCCGATTTCAACTTGAACGCGTGATTCGTGGACAGGTTGATGCTCTTAGCAAACTCCCGTGCCTTGACAAGGCGTTCCCTTGCCATTGGCTGCAGGTAACCAAACTCTGTATCCTCCAGTAATGCGCGACGCATGCGTTGCAATATCTTGGTATGGACTGGCGTGCGGTCCCCCGGCCAATAGTACATGGTCTTCTTCTCGATTGGTTCCACGTATATGATTTTATGCTGTTCCTGCATGTCCACGACGCGCCACACGTATCCTGCAAGCAGGAGGATCTCCCCAGGAGAGCAGGGAGAATCAACATGAGCGATCTCGCGAGATTCATGCTTCACGGCATACTCGACCCGGTAATCCCGGAAGACAGCCAAGAACCTGAAGTTCCTGGCAATTTTCTCTCCTTCCAAGCCAAGGATCAAGCCACCATCTTCCACCCGTTCCACGTGGTTGATATCTATCAGGTGCAGCAACAACATCCGGAACACGGAATGGCTTAAATGACTGAAGGGCGGTAACGTGAGTACTTCCTTTGCCAAAGCTTGAACGGAAAGCTCCCCCACGCTGGCAAGGGTCGACATGGTCTGGTGATAAAGCACGTTGAATGGTGCTTGTTTCAACACGTTGGGTTCCAACCACTGCTCTTCCAAATATACCTGAAGGATGCCAATTGTTTGCAAGAAACCCCAGGGAATGCGAAAGGGAAGTGCAGGAGTGAAACTACTATTTCTTCTGGGAGATTCCCTCGAGGCAAACACGATTTCCGGTATCCCAGTCTTCCTCCCGCTCCGGCCCATGCGTTGGAGGAACGAGGTGACCGCATGAGGTGCTTCGGTCTGATAAATCCGCTCGACATCCCCGATATCAACCCCCAGTTCTAAAGTGACCGTGGCAACCGTGAAATGCGGCGTGTCTTCCTCTTTCATTGCTGATTCAACGGATTCACGTTCAATGGCAGCAATGCAGGAATGATGTGCGTGGTATATGTCTGGTGTGTATCTATTCTTGGCAATCCGACGGAGGCCATTGAGCAAGTATTCCGTTGCCTCCCGCGAGTTGGTAAAAGCTATGCATTTTTTCCCCAAGGAACCCTCGTATATGTATACGTGAGATGGCTCATTTGGACCAATAGGTTGGCCGGGATATGAAAGGAAGTTGAGATATGATGGTTCTATGAAATGTTCCAAAGCAATGCGCATGGTCCTGGTTTCCGTTCCGACTAATGGCGTTTCCACCGGAATGCCAGTATTTCCAGCAAGCCAACCTGCAGCTACGCCATAATCCCCCAAGGTGGCTGAAAGTCCCAAGCGCCGTGGATGGTATCCGATCGCACGACCGAGCCGTTCAAGCTGGCATTGAACTTGGATTCCCCGCTCGCCATTAAGAAACACGTGAACCTCATCTATGATGATGAACCGTAAATCACCGAACAGTCGCTTCAGATCGGTTACCCGATTTATAAGCATCCCCTCAAGGGATTCTGGCGTGATTTGCAAGATCCCCCGGGGATCCTTGATCAGGGATTGCTTCTTGCCCCTGGGTACATCACCATGCCACCGGGTCACCGAAAAATGTGCCTTCTCCAGCAACAGGTCAACCCGATCGTACTGGTCATTGATGAGCGCTTTCATGGGAGATATGTACAGGATACCGATGGTTGCCGGTGGATCATTTTCGATCAAGGTGATTGCTGGAAGCAATGCTGCCTCGGTTTTTCCAGAAGCCGTTCCGGTGGAGAGCAGCAGGTGATGATTGCTATTGAAGAGGACCTTGCACGCTTCCACTTGTATCGGCTTGAATTCAGTCCATCCCTGCTCGTATATCCATTCTTGGAGATACGGGGCGAGTTGTTCAAAAATGTTGGCGCACACGGTGGATCAACATGCCATGTTAATATTTCACGAAGCCAAGACTTCCAAGGCAACCTTTTTTCGGGTTTTCAAACGCCCGGGTCGCATTACTTCCAATCCTTCGCGAGTTGTTGTAGTTCCTCCAAGTCCAAGTAGTCTTCTGCTAGCACCTTCTGTTGAAGCAGCTTTGGCAGGTATTTATCATATTTATTCATGAGGAATTGCTCATCAGGATCAACGAGCTCGCGTGGAGTGTTTGCCTGCATGACCAAGGCTTTTACCAATGGTTCCAACCGTTCAGGTTCTTGATCATCCGCCTCGAACCGGAGATAATACGGTGCCCAGCCAGAGATCCGCGAGATGCCTAAAGAATCCTTTCCCATGATGTCTAAAAGCCGCTGGAGTGTTCGATATGCAATGGAACCAATCCACGGCATGATGCACCACTTCTTACCCGCTAGCTGAAACAGCACATGCTTATCAACGTGCACGATCCTTGCCAGCTTTCGTGCCTGATCAATTCGTTTCAAAGCACCTGGTTGTAGATACTTGTACCTAGTGTCTTCGAATAAGATTTTTCTCATGCGTTTCAATACTTTGGTGTGAATATCCATCCCGGGGCCAGGCCAAAAGTACCTCATTTTCCCAGCTACTTTTTCCACGAGAACTGCCTTTTGCTCTGGATATACATCCGTGACCTCCCACACGAATCCTGCAAGTGGAATCCTCTCACCTGTATTGGGAAGATGGGCAATCCTGCCAATCTCCCTCGTGGTATCCTTCACGGTAATCTCGACGGAATCTTGGAACACCGCGTAAAACCTGAAATTACGAACGATTTTCTCCCCCTCTATCCCGAGAATCAATCCACCATCTTCCATTCGTTCCAAGTGATCGATTTCGAGCAAATGCTTCAATAATTGCTTGAAATCAGCCATGGATATGTTCTTGAATGGTGAAAGGGTAAGCACGCGTTGTGCAAGTGCCGCCGGGGAAAGCTCGCCCGATGAGGCAAGGATGCTCATTGTTTGATGGTATAGCAAGCTGAAGGGTGCCTCATGGGGAAGGATGGGTTCGATCCATCGTTCTTCGAGGTATAATTGGATGATGGCAATTGATTGGAGGAGTTGCCACGGGATTAGCTCGTGAATGGGTTTATTTTCCGACGGTTCGGGTTCGTAATGCACGAAAAGCATTTCAGATACACCGGTGCGTCTTCCCGACCTTCCCAATCGTTGCAAGAAACTCGATACTGAAAATGGTGAATGTAACTGGACTATTCGCTCCAAGCTCCCGATATCTATTCCCAGTTCCAGCGTGAGAGTGGCCGCGGTCACCGATGGTTGATTGGGATCCTTGATGATGGATTCGGTGGATTCCCTCAGTTCCCCAGAAACTGCACCATGGTGGACATAGTAGTAATCAGGCGTTCCTTGTTTCCGGGCAATTTCCTTCAGTGATGCTACCAGGAATTCAGCCTCATCCCTCCTGTTTGTAAATATCAAGCTGGACGTTCCAAGTGTTTGCTCGTAGACGTACTGGTGAGCCGGGAGGAATTTCCCGCCGGAGGGTCTTGCTGGTTCAGTAAAGGATGTGGGATTGGGATTCGGATGGAAAAAATGCTCCACTGCAAGCTTCAACCGCTTATTTCTCAAGCCACGTGCGGCAGGGGTGATCACGTCAATTCCAGTTGCACCTTGAAGCCATTGTTCTGCTAATTGGTAATCGCCAAGGGTTGCAGATAGACCAATTCTCCTGGGTTCCTTCATGAAGTATTTTCCGAGACGTTCGAGTTGCGATTGTACTTGCCGACCTCGTTCGGAACTCATGAACACGTGCACCTCATCGATCACGATGAATTGCAAATCCCCGAATATCCGGCGTAATTCCACTGTCTTATTGATGAGCAGGCTTTCCAAGGATTCGGGAGTTATCTGAAGAACCCCTGATGGATGCTTGAGCATCTTTTGCTTTAAATTCCTTGGCACATCCCCGTGCCAGCGCCAAACTGGCACGTCTGCGGCATCAAGTAGTTCTTCAAGCCGTTGAAATTGATCGTTGATCAAGGCTTTCAAGGGACCAATGTACAGTATCCCAATGCTCGCAGGAGGATTTTCGTAAATTTCAGTGATAGCGGGAAGGAATGCCGCTTCGGTCTTCCCAGATGCCGTGCCAGTGGACAATAGCATGTGCTTGTCAGTTTCAAAGATGATCCTGCATGCTTCGATTTGTATATCCCGGAGCTCGTCCCATCCATGAGAGAAGATCCATTCTTGGATGAAACCCGATAACTTGTAGAAAGGATTGTTGCTCATGTCTGCAGCCAACCATTAATTTTAAAGCGTGAACTCCTCGAATTTAGTTCCTTCCACCGATTCATCCACGGATACAGCCGGTTTTGGCTTGAAATCCTTGCCGTGGATGATTTCAAGGAAATTTTTCTCCGGATCCTTGCGCAAGATATTGAGAATCGTGATGAACTCCCTCACGAACTCTCTTGGAGTTAGCAATTTATCGGCACCGATCCTACTCACGATCACCTTGATAAATTCTTTTAAATCATCATCCGTGAGAAAAACATCGTACTTGTAATGCGCGGCATGAATATCCATAACCCGGGTGAGCAGAACAAACACTTCCTCTATCACGAGAGTTCCCAGGCGTATGATGGGACCGGAAACATCCTTAATACCATTCTTGGCAAACCTGCTTTCAACCAGTCGTGTTCTCAATGCTTCATAACTGAAAATTCCCCTTCGTCTATCTTCAAGAAACTGTGGCGTGCCACCAACGAAAATGCCGATATGATTTGCTTTTCCTTGCATTGTATCGTTGAACATGGTTAAAAGCGCCTCGTAGTTATTGGTTCTTGCTTGCGTGTGGGTGATCTTGAACAGGTTCACCGCCTCATCGAAAAACACCAGCAATCCCTTGTATCCGAGCTCCACCACGAAATTCGCCATGAGTTTCACGTAATCATACCACGTGTCATCATCAATAATCACCGAAACGCTTATCGCCTTTTTCGCCTCGGTCTTGTTTGGATATTCAGCTCGCAACCATCTAAGTGCGTTTTCCTTCATTTCGTCATCACCAAGCCGGTGCCCGCGCCAATATGTAGCAATCACCGTGGCAAAATCAAAACCGTGGACCATTTCTTTCATGTTATTGATGGCGACCATGATCGCCCCCTCTACTAGCTCGGTAAACCTCGGGTCTCTAGGTTTCACGCCCGCCTCGGTCATGACTCTTGCTTGAATCTTTGAAATCCACTTTTCCAGGATGGCGGCGAGGGCATTCCCGTTGGGTCGAGTTTTGGTGGCAAGATTCTTCATGAGCTCCCTGAATGTCGCGACACCCTTATTGCCTCCCCCCTGAAATCGCCGTTCGGGGGAGAGATCTGCATCGGCAACCACGTATCCCCTGTCCATTGCATAATTCCTTATTAATTGGATGAGGAAGCTTTTCCCAGAACCATACCTGCCGATGAAAAAGCGAAATGCCGCACCACCCTCAGCGATGTTCTCCAAGTCCTCTAGAATTGCTTCAATTTCATCCTTCCTACCCACTGCAATATATTCCAACCCAATCCGTGGAACCACTCCCGCGCTAAGAGAATTCAATATCGCGGTGGAAATGCGTTTAGGGATCTTTACCATGTCTCATGCCTCCCGCGTTCACTCCCAGCTTCCATGCCCATCATCTCGAATTCCATCATATCGTGTAATCATCCCCATCTCCTTTCATCCTTCCTTCAAGCTCTTCAATATAGAATTCTATTATCTCGCCACCCTCTATGATGACGTCTCCAATCACGTCCATGGAAATCTCGTTAATTCCCTCTATAACCATTTCTGGCATTATTGCATGCTCCGTGGTAATATAAAGGAGTTCAGGGGATCCAGGTCCCTTCGATATCAAGAGTTGAAGGTACTCGAGTTGCAATGGGGTTAATTTCTTGATAAAGGTGCCCCATTCATCGTCGTCCTGGTTCGTGCCATGTTCACCTTTGATGGGCGAGTTTTCACCAAATGAATGGTGCTTGAAGAAATCAAATTTACCCAGATCACCAATAATGCTGTCATCCCCCGTGGTGTCATGATCTGCACTGTCCACCTCCGTGAGCTCCCCATTTTCAGACGTTGGGGGCATTTCATCGATTACCTGTTCACCAGCCGTGAGTAGTTTTTCCTTGAGCTTGTTTGAATCTTTTTCCAAGGCATGAACCCTTCCTTCATCGATCTTAAAATTACCAGTTTTTAAATCTAATGCGTATTTTGAAACTCCCGGCGTCACGCCAGGCAACCCCCCGTGTTCCATGAAATGGTAATCTACAATCGCGATCATTTCCCTGTCAATTTCACCAATCTTAAGCTTACTTCTCACGTCGTGCAAATCCCTGACCCGATTCTGGATGAACCTGAGCAATTGCTTGATCATTTTTCCATAATGCATGATTTGCCTGGTGATTGCAGGAGAGAGCTTTACCAAGGTTATCCTATCCGGTTTATTGAAGTACCTTGCCTCGGGGAATGCCAATCGTGAATAGTGCTTGAATAGTGAATTTTCAACATCGATATCATGGATCTTCCTCCAAATCATCTTTTCAACGATTGGCATGATGATCTTTGCATGTTCATCTATTTCTTTCTTGTACTTTGATTTCCTGTACACCGTGAGCTTGGAATAGCCCGAAAGAAGATAATACACTTTCAACGGTAGCCCGATCAGCGAGGGTGTCTCCCGAACTGAAAGCAATATCTCGATCAAGGGGATTAAGTTTTCCAGTTTTTCGTGCTTGATGAGCTCGACCATGGCATTTCTAAAGAAATCCGCAAGTCTTCCCTCGGGATAACCGTTAATGAACATGTATTCCATGATCATCCCCGGGAGAAAGTCAAGTTTTTCCATCATGATTTCCTTGTATGCATCCCACATGTGCATTAAATGTGATAATCCATCTTCCGGTGACGAGATACCAATCCCATTGATGACCTCGTATGCGAATAACTTCATGTAGCATGCGTAGCTTGAGCGAGTTTTTTTTTCCCAGTTCATGAAAATGGAGCCGTGGAA
>WJJB01000333.1 GCA_014729935.1 Candidatus Bathyarchaeota archaeon
GGCTCGTGAACGTGCTCATACCTGATACATCGACGCCGTGCGGTCATGCAATGCAATTTTTCTTGGATGCAAATTACAGGGTCCGCGGGTACACTCGCATCGATTACGTGAATGACCTGAATGTCAATAACGTTTCAAAAGCGTTAGAAAATGGTAGCGTGAAGCCAACTGGTGCAAAGAATCAGGCGGTAAAAATTGCACCCCCGGCTCAACAATTGGACGAGAAGGACGAGAGCTTGCTATCGGAGAGGGAAATCAAGCTTAAAAGAAAGATAATGTCGATCATCAAGGATTTTGCAACCAAAGTGGGAGAGGTGAAAGCCATTGCGTGTTTCGATTACGATGGTTACGTGTTTGCAAAGGCACTGAATGATGATATCAAGCTTGAAGAAATCTCCATGTTATCGGCTGCAATGCTCACGCAATCCACCTTCATGGCGAAATCCCTGAACATGAGAAAACTCGAAAATTTCACCATCACCAGCCGGAATTACATGGTATCCGTGATGAAAGCGGGTGAACTACTCTTGTTGCTGTATTTCAGCAGGGCGATAAAACCGGGCTTGATGAATTTTTACCTGAAAAACTTGGTAAAGGACATTGAAAAAGGACAACTCAACTTGACGTGATCCTGATCGCCGGCGAAAAGTGGGAATGACGAATGGAATCGATTCTCATGATGCATATGTTTTTTTTGCACGGGTTCATCCTCTACATATGTCTCCTGCCAATTGTCCAGAATGCGGTGGTAAAACCAGAAGAGGACCGCAAAACCGCGTGGTATGTGAATCCTGCGGCTTGGCATTGACTCGCAAGGAGATGGAAGAGCTGCGCAGCAAACTCAGGAAGCAAATGGACCTCTACAACGATGAAAAGCAGCAAGATACAAAGTATCGGCGTAAAAAACGCCGGAACAAGGAATATCTTGATTGGTGGACATCCGAACACGAGGATTGAAATCTTGAGTGATTAGACAAGCATCTGCCGTCCATGCGAGGTTGATTCCATCCCCCAACACAACGCGTTAGGTTGACTTGGGAATATATCATTCCCGTTCCAATCACTGGCTCATTTTCGAGGGAATGCTTGATAATGCTCGCGACCATGGTGGATGATAATTTCGTGGAACAATACCTTTATTAGGATGCAAAAGAAGAGGATATGGTCTCCAGTGGGAATAGATTTTAGCTTCTCTACCTGTTACTAACGAAATTGATGATGTGATCATGAAAAGAGTATCTACAATGGATGGAAACATCCCACAATCTGCTTACACACTACGAGAAGTGCTTGATAATATCATCATATATGTCATCAACCCTAAAACGATGAAAATAATCCATGCCAACCAGCATTTCAAGGATCTACTTAAACATGATCCAACTGGTTCCTCGTGTCATGAAATATTGGCTGGTAGAGATAAACCATGTCCCTATTGCAGTCTCGGCAATGTCTCGAGTGGTGAAAGAAAGGCATCTTCGTTGCACTATAACGAGAAATTCCAGAAACTTTACTGGTTCAATAACCGTGAAATCCCGTTTAATGATGAATTACTTGCGTTTAACATCGCCATCGACATCACCGCTCTTGAAGAGACTAGGAAAGAATTAGAGGAAACACGTGACTCTTTCGAAACCTTGCTGGATAGCCTTCCACAGAAAATTTTCTTGAAGGATAAAGATTCAGTTTACATCTCCTGCAATAATAATTATGCAGTGGAAATGGGTATCAAGATAGAAAACATTGCAGGGAAGACCGATTTTGATTTTTACCCAGAGAAACTTGCCAAGAAATATATCAGCGATGACAAGTATATCATCTCAACAGGAAAGGGTATCGAGGCAGAAGAGCCTTATATCAAGGATGGAACCAAATACTGGGTTCATACCATCAAGCAACCAGTAAAAGATGAACATGGCAACATCACCGGCGTGATTGGTATTTTCTGGGATATCACCGAAGCCAAGCAAGCACGATTCGACCTGGAAAAGAATCAATGGGAGCTGAACTTCAAGAACAAGTTAACCAACGCGTTCATCACCATCCCGGACAAGGACGTTTATTCGAGTATTCTCGCTATTCTCATGGAAGCTATACGTTGCAAATATGGTGTATTCGGCTATATCAATGAATCGGGAGATTTAGTGTGCCCGACAATGACCAGGGAAGTATGGTCAGAATGCAATATTCCAGGAAAGGATATCGTGTATCCTGAGGAGACCTGGGGAAACTCCATTTGGGCAAGATCCATGAAGGAGAAGAAAGTCATTTACAAGAATGAAAAAGCCAAGGTGCCGGAAGGTCACATTCCCATTATCAATGCCATAGCAGCTCCAATCATCAATCAAGGACAGGTGATTGGCATGTTCAACCTAGCAAACAAGGACACAAATTTCAACGAGGTGGATTCACGACTGCTTGCAGACCTTGCAGATTACATTGCACCCATCTTGAACGCGCGGTTGGTACAGGGAAGGGAGGAACAACGGCGACTGGAAGCAGAACGTGATCTTGATCAAACACTGAAGAAATTGAAAGCATCAAATCAAGATCTCGAGCAATTTGCCTACGTGGCGTCCCATGATTTGCAGGAACCCTTGCGCATGATTTCAAGCTTCACCCAACTGCTCGCCAAGAAGTTCCAGGATATCATCGACGAGAATGCCAAGGATTACATCGAGTTCATCACAGACGGTACCGAACGCATGACTCGTCTCATCAATGATCTTCTCCAATTTTCCCGGATTTCGTCCCGTGCCAAGGAATTCTCAAGGGTAAACATCCAAGACATCCTTGATATCGTGAAGAAGAATCTCTCTGTGCAAATCGATGCAACCGGTGCGAAAATCACGAGCGATCCACTGCCAAAACTTAGCGGGGACGAAACCCAGTTAATCCAAATTTTCCAGAATCTCATCAGCAATGCATTGAAATTCAGGGGTGATGATCCACCCGAGATTCACGTATCAAGTAAAGAGGAGAATGGTTTCTGGATATTCAGTATTGCCGATAATGGAATAGGAATTGAAAAAAAAGATATCGGGAGATTATTCATGATATTCAAGCGATTGCACAGCCGAAAGGAGTATCCCGGGACAGGGATTGGACTGGCATCATGCAAGAAAATCGTGGAACGACATGGCGGCAGAATTTGGGTGGAATCGGAAAAGGATGACGGGAGCACGTTCTACTTCTCTATTCCCAAGTATCCCCAAGCAACGGACTAGCATAGATCACACCAGCCTTCTTTCATGAATGTAATGAAGCGGGTCAGGAAACAGGTTTAATGTAATTTGTTAGTGGTAGTATTGAATAGATTGTAATCAATTTATATAGATATACCATTTTTTGGAACTACCATTCTTGAAACCTATACAAGTTTGAGGTAAATCTTATTAAACTCCATGGAATCCCAGACCATACTCGATGTGATATGACATGAATATTCAAGTTTTTTGGGGATGCTTCATCCCATCCAGGTTCCCGTGGTTGGAGAAATCCATCAGGCAGGTGCTTGATGCCTTGGGCATTTCATTTGCCGAGAATAACCGTTTTACTTGTTGCCCCGAGCCCCAACTCAAGAATCTCGATGAGGAAAATTGGTTCCTTACGGCTGGTAGGAACCTTGCGGTCGCCGAGGAATTGCAGATGGACATTCTCACGCCATGCAATGGTTGCTTTGAAACCTTGAAATCTGTCAAGATCTTGATGCGAGAACGGGACGATATCAATCGGAAAGTAAATGAGGCACTCTCTACACTACAACCCTCCCTTTCCTTTCGCAACACCATCGACGTGTTTCACCTGGCAGAATTCTTCTGGCGAATCAAGGAGCGCATCAAGGACAAGATAAGCAAGCCATTGGAGGGTTTGAAGGTGGCGGTGCATTACGGGTGTCACTTGATTCGCCCTTCCAGGGAAATTCAGATAGATAATCCATTCGAGCCGAGAATCTTGGACGAGCTTGTAAACTTGCTCGGGGCAGAATCGGTTCAATACACGGACAAGTTGCTATGTTGTGGGGGGTCATACGAACGTGCGGGAAACAAGGAAGCAAGCTTGACCACCATCCACCGCAAAATCCAGCACATGCACGAAGCGGGTGCAGAAGTAATCTTGGTTTCGTGTCCCAATTGCTATTCACAGTTTGAATACGAGCAGCTTGCCTTGGAGCGCCAAGATTACACCTTCAATCTTCCAGTATTTTTCATCACGGATCTTATTGGCATGGCACTTGGCTTGGAGCCAAGTGACTTGGGAATGGATTATCACGTGATAGATGTCCATCCCGCCTTGAAATCCATGAAAAAAATCATGATAACCCGAGAAGAAATACACGATGATTTCGATATTGATGAGATTGAGAAATGTATCAAGTGCAGTGCGTGTGTCGATGACTGCCCTCCCACGAAGCTCGAATTACTCGACCCCCCAGCCCTTCTTGAAAAGGTAATCTCGGGCCGGTTGGATGAGGTGCTGGAGGATCCCACCCTTTGGAATTGCTTGGATTGTTACACGTGCTTGGAAATGTGCCCAGATGGGGTTGGCTTCGTGACTCATCTCAAGAAATTACGAAACATGGCTGCCGAAAGGGGGTTCACGACTGATGGCTTCTCTCGCCAAGAAAAGGCATTCAAACGGTTATTGAAAGTTGTACCCGATTCAAAATCGAAACGGAAGAGGCTTGGTTTGCCAGATTTGAAACCTGCTCATGCAGAAGACTTGAAGGAGAAAATAGAAGAAACAGAATAACCACGAGTTCACGATAATCATGATAATCCATAAAGGTGGAAAATAAACATGAAATGGGAAAATTACACCACATATCCCTCATCTTTCAAGGATGACAAGGTGTTTGACGCCTGTGGGATATCGGGGTTCATAAATACTGATGGAAAGATAGAAAACGGCGCCAAGGTGGTGGATATGATCACCTGCCTGAAGGATAGGGAAAACGGCCTCGGAGCGGGTTTCGCCGTCTATGGATGTTTCCCGGACCAAAAAGATGATTATTGCTTCCAGATGATCCTGAATGATATGGAAACGAAAGACGGGGTCAAGCACTTCATGGAAAAGCACGGGAAGGTCACCAAGGAAGAACCGATTGATGTTGACGTGGAGGGTTTCGTATCGTTAAATCCACCGGTGTTATGGCGTTTCTTCTACCAACCCGATGAAGATAAAACCATGGGCAATGATGACGATTTCATCATGCAACTCCATATGAAAATCAACGATGGGTTCGATCGTAATGCCTTCGTGATGTCTGCTGGAAAGAACATGGCTGTCTTCAAGGGAAATGGTTGGTCCTACGAGATTGCTGATTTCTACAAGATTCGAGATTACGAGGGGTACATGTGGCTCGCCCATTCAAGATTCCCGACAAATACACCCGGGAGCTGGTTCGGGGCGCATCCTTTCAGCTTGCTCTCGTGGAGCGTCATCCATAATGGCGAGATCACGTCTTACGGTACCAACAAGCGGTATTTGGAAATGTTTGGGTACAAGTGCAACCTGCTCACGGACACGGAAGTCCTTGCATACCTGTTTGACTTGCTAATACGCCGCCACGACATTCCTCCTACCATCGCCACGCTCGCATTCAATCCACCATTATATGATACCATCGAAAAGATGACCAAGGAACAGCAAATCGTGGTGAAAAACATCAGGATGGCATACAGATCTGCCATGGTGAATGGGCCATTCTCCATTGCGGTGGGTTCGGTGATCCATGATGATCCCACCCTCATCACCTTGACGGATAGGAAGAAACTCCGGCCACAGCTCATTGGCGAGTCAAGAGATGGGAAGACTTTCTTCGTCAGTTCTGAGGAGGCATCTTTCCAACGGCTCATGATCTCAGAGGAAAATCATGCAGAGATAACGAATGTATGGGCTCCACGCGCGGGAATGCCATTCATCGCCAGGGTTGGCACTGGACTACTTCGATCAGGAAAAGAGGAACCATTCGAGAAGATCACGTTACATGTTGACGAATACCCCCCAGAGGTGAGCATCTAACATGTCCCTACAACATAAAGTATTTCCCAAGTTCCGGCACGTGGTAGACCAGGGCAAGTGCAAGAAATGCACGAGATGCGTGAATTCATGTTCATTCGGAGCACTCTCGTTTAACGGCGACCGCATCGTGGCGGATAATGATAAATGTGTCGGGTGCCAACGATGTGCCGTGTATTGCCCGGCGGATGCCATCAGGATCGTCGAAGATGAAATGATGTACAACAACCACGGCACCTACACGCCCCGGATTCGCAAGATCAACTGGTTCCAAGCATCAACTGGAGGGGTGTTGCTGGCATCCACGGGAAATGACATGCCCTACAGGGTGATATTTGATGATATCGTGCTCGATGCGTGTCAAGTCACGAACCCGTCCATCGATCCACTCAGGGAACCAGTGGAAACGAAGATATTCCTGGGATCCAAGCCAGCCAAGCTTGATTTCAAGGTGAATCCTGAAGATGAGGAGGATATCACCATGAAAAGCAGGTTCCCTCCAAATTTCGAGCTATCCATGCCGGTCATGGTGGGACACATGAGCTTGGGAAGCATCAGCTTCAACGCGTGCATGGCAATTTACAAAGCAGTCTCGGAGCTTGGCATCGTGGCGGGATCCGGGGAAGGTGGATTGAACGAGGCTTTCTACCCGTACAAGAACAATCTCATCACGGAGATCGCATCTGGAAGGTTCGGGGTTGATTTAAACTACTTGAAAGGAGTTGCGGGACTCGAGATCAAGATCGGGCAAGGAGCCAAGCCGGGACACGGCGGGCACCTTCCAGGCGAAAAAGTGTCGTCTCTTATCAGCCAAACTAGGATGATCCCGAAGTTCAGTGATGCCCTCTCCCCGTATCCCCACCATGACATATACAGCATCGAGGATCTGGCTCAATTAATTGCGGCATTGAAGGAGGCAACCAGGTACAAGATCCCCATTGGTGTCAAGATTGCCGCCGTCCATAATTCTGCTCCAATTGCATCAGGGGTTGTTCGTGCAGGAGCAGATTTCCTCACGCTTGATGGTTTCAGGGGTGGAACTGGCGCGGCACCCCGGATTATCAGGGATCACGCCGGTATACCCATCGAAGTCGCCATTGCATCCGTCGATCAACGATTGCGCGAGGAAGGTATCCGGGAACGGGTGACCCTCATCGCTGGTGGGAGCATCAGGTATTCTGCAGACTTGATCAAGGCAATCGCCCTTGGTGCCGATATCGGCATGGTTGCTTTTCCCGTGCTATTGGCAGTGGGATGCAGGTTCTGTCAGCAATGTCACTCGGGATCATGCGCGTGGGGTATCGCCACGCAAAAACCTGACTTGGTGAAACGACTTAACGTGGATGTCTCTGTGCAGCGCATCAAGAATCTCTTCCACGCATGGAACGAGGAATTGAAGGAAATACTGGGAGCTATGGGGATCGATTCCGTGGAATCACTCCGGTCGAATAGAGATAGGCTCAGGTACCTTGGACCAAATCCAAGGATCGCTGATATCTTGGGAATAAAGCATGTTGGCGAGTGAATGGTAAAATTGAATGGAGGAGTAGAAAATCATGCATAAGGTAAAGGATAACATCAATTATGATGCTGGACACAAGGTGGTCACCATTGATGCGTCCCCTAATAGAATTCCTATCAAGTACCAGGTATTAAACGAGCAAATACACCAGATCCTGAACGAGGGATACAAGCACATCAAGCTTATTAACGTGGTTGGGCAGCGCTTCATTGGTGCAGCTCTTTCAGGTGATATCCGGTTGGAAGTTCATGGCACACCGGGGAATGACCTAGGGATCTTCATGGACGGCCCCACCATTGAAGTTTTCGGGAACGTGGAAGACCAAGCAGGTAATACCATGAATGGCGGAGACATCATCATCCACGGCTCTGCCAGGGACGTGACGGGTTTATCTGCCCGCGCGGGGAATATATTTGTTAAGGGGAATGGAGGATACAGGTGTGCGGTGCACATCAAGCAGTTTCGTCACAAGAGACCCGTGATGGTATTCGGGGGGTCCGTTCGACAGTTTTTCGGGGAATACATGGCAGGAGGATTACTCATCGTGCTTGGGTTGGTTATCAAGGAAGACGGCACCTTTTCCGTGATGGAAGGAAATATCGTGGAGAACGCGATTGGCACAGGCATCCACGGTGGCATGATCATGATTGCCCGTCCAAAGGAAGAGATACCTTGCCATTTCTTGGGAGTCGGCACCAAGATCTCCGATCCCATAGAACCCGACATGAAAGATCTTGAAAAAGTGCTCGAACGGTACAGTCAAATTTTCCACGTGGATTCCAAGGAGCTTCTCGAGATGGATTTTTCCAAGATCACCGCGATCAGCAGGCGTCCCTTTGCTAGCAATTATTGCTCCCGGAGCTTGTAAAATACGGGGATCGAAATTGGAACCACGCTTTTTACCCGTTTTCCGCCAGAAAGCCACGTCCTTTAGTTTAGGCAGTGGTGGTTCAACGGTAATAGGAAAAAAAGGTTGAAAAAACTCAGAATGTTGATTTAAGGATTCCTTGCATCAAGACGACTATCCCGACCATGTTCATGATCAAGA
>WJJB01000334.1 GCA_014729935.1 Candidatus Bathyarchaeota archaeon
AACCCCACGAGAGATTAACAGAATAGCTTGATCCCCACGTGATATTAGTCCAATAAGTAAACACGAAGTCGGGACTTCCTTTTTGCGATAACGAATTATTATCCTGGATTAATAAAACACTCTCCACTTCTCTCTTGAAGAGATAAATTGAATCATTGGGTAATGCATTCGTATCATTAACCCAGATTTCAACGCTCCAGTGAAATAGATTTTGGTCTTGAGTGCCGTATTTCGACGTGTTAATTGAAACAACCCAAGGATGAACTTGTTCACCAATAAATTGAGTTTTATTTGAAATTGAAAAATTATCTACGAGATCCCATTTATTTTCGGTTCCATTAAAGAATTCAAGTAGGCCAATTATTTCATTTAGCTGCAATTCGGTTCCATCACGAGTCGTGATATTCAACGTGAAATTTTTTGATGTTTCAGAAGGTCCTTTCAACATGGCAGGAGTATACTCGATTTTATACCTTGGTTCTGAAGTTGGAGCGCAGTAATAAATACTTTGGAGAGACGTGTTAACGGTATCAACGGAGATGGAAACTGTTTGAAATACTGAATGGTTTGAATGGTGAAATGCAAGGCTTAAGTTCAAGGTAGTCTCGTTACTCGACCACTTCCAAACGAATTCGTGAATGCCATTCCCCGTCAAGTTCAGTGGATCAAGAAAGTTCCCCCCCGTGGCATTGATCCCTGATGTGGAATTAACATGACCCTCGCCATTTAATGATACGACAACGTAATCGATTCCTGGCGCGTCAGAACCACTCATATTTGTCCAATACAGGGAGCAAGGTGCTTCCTCGCCAATCCCCGCATATTGCGTGTAATTTAACCAGAAACCCACGGTGTCATCTGTTCCTTCTTGAGAGACATTTACTTGTTCTGGATTCATTGAAATATTGCTGACAAATGTGCAATTGAATTCGACCTGGTAGTAGGAGGAATTCGAGTCCAATATGGAAACATTCAAGACATAATCAGACTCCGCCAGTGATGTGAGATTGTAAGAACCAGTGAAAGAAGTCATTGATTGATTCACCGTCCAATTTTGAGCGGTAGATCCATTAATTTCGAGTGCCACGCTTGATGGAATCTTATTAGGATTGGTATCTTCCGTCCAGTTAATGGCAATCTCGATGGGATTTGTCTGATTAACCACTTGCTTTTCATTATAAGTTATAATGACCTCCGGATTAAACACTGAAATTGAAGGATTGGTTCCTCCTGAAAAATTAGAGATTGGATCTTGAACCCATACTAAAGGAATAGTTACTTGATCAAATATCGAGCCGTTCCGCAAGAAAAAAGTGAAGGTTGCATTTATCACGGTTTCAGTATCTCGAACTACATCGATGAATATTTCCGAGTGGTTAAGATACGTGTTGTTATCCTCATAAGGACAACCTTCGAAGCAATCGATGGGTTCTTGATCGGAATAATAAACCTCGACTTTTTCAATCGCTTCCTCATATCCGTCCACTAGCGTGATGTTAATTGATATTTCTTGACTTAGATCTTCCGTTCCATTGTTTTCAACGAGGATTGTATAGCTAGGAAGAGCTTTAAAACCAAAGAACAATTGCGTTCCAAAATTGGTTGCAAAAAGATTGACGTTTCCATACGAGGCCATTATGGTACCCGTGTTGGGCAGAATGGGGGCAACATTGCCACTCGAAGCTCGCGGGGTATGGCTCTCCACCTCCATTAAAGCTTTGGTCAGGTTTACGATACCCGCACCTTGCTTGTTTGCAGGTTCGTTCAAGTCATGGGCGGTGTTCATCAGCAATATTTTCAGCGATAATGGCGTGAGATAGCGTGATCGATGCAATAAAATTGATGCCACGCCTGCCACCCACGCGGCAGCTGCATCCGTGGTTGTTGCCCTGGTATAGTTTTCATTTATTGGCTCACCGAAACCTGAGGAGAGGGCAAGCGTTAATCCTAGATTCTCAAAGATTCCATCCAATGAAGATGCTGAACTCGCAGATTGCGAGCTCTCTAAAAGGGCAGCGGTTAAATTGCCGCTCGTTCCAACGATGTCTTCTCCAGGTCCCAACACATCGGGTTTTGTGATCAAGTTAAGTGTTGGTCCTCGTCCGCTAATGGAATAAATGGAACCATTTGACGGGATATAAGAACCAACGGTGAGAGCCCCTTCGGCGCTTCCGGGGGAACTGATCGTCATATATCCCGGAACCTCGTCCCCCGCGCTTGCAATAACCAGCATCCCTTGGTTTGTCACGTCATTGATTGCTTCGCATAATGGGTCACCCGAAAACCCGAAGGTACTCCATGCTAGAAGTGCTATATCTGCGCCGTGATTTAATGACCAATATAAACCGGAAATTGCCCATGAGTAATAGGTAAACCCATCGATGTCAAATACCTTCACATTTAAGAGACGCACGCTTGGAGCAATACCCCGATGACTTGCATTAAGCTCACCCGTTCCAGCAACAATTCCCGCAATGTAAGTTCCGTGACCGAAGAAATCAAAGTAATAGGGATCGAATTCTGTAAAACTCACAGAGCCTATCACTTTTGGATCATAGGTATCAGGATTATCATCTAGATCATCCAAATCGGGATGAAACATGTTGATGCCACTGTCAATGATGGCCACTAATGTATGGTTTCCCATGTAACCAAGATCATGTGAATCATTAATCATGCTTTCAAAATCTGTTTCAACGGGATAATAAATTTCAGTTTGATTGCCTCCATTGCTTGGTTTTATATCTTTTTGAGCATACGCAGGAAATTCAACACCATTTGAGAGCTTTATACCCGAATCCAACCATACACCGGAAAAAAGTCTGGATTGTTCAAGTTCATAAAAAAAGCTTCTTTTCCAACCGGGATTCAAGATAATGGAGAGGAAGTCATTTCCTAATAATCGGAATGATAATCCATCAAAATTAGAGAAAAAATGTTCCACGTTTAAGCTATCAGAAGATTCCGCTATTTCGAGAACTAATCGCAAGGGTTTAAAAGTATTCAATTCGTTAACATTGAAATGTATTATTGTTTCACTACCATTTTCATGGTTTTGAGAAGCGGTAACAACCCCATTCATGAATTGATTGAAGATGCTTAGGTTCAAGAGACATAGTAATGAAATTCCAAGTATTTTTTTTTTGTGACGTGTTTTCATTCGATTTCACTTTCTTATTGTCTTTTTTTACTTAATCGGGGAACATTGCTAGTTTTTTTCTATATCCAAGGTCATTTTACCCAGGTCAGTGGTATGAAGGTATTGATCAAGATGTGCACCTTCCCCACTTTCCAAGATGAAGTAATTATCCATTTCAATTTCCGTGCGGGGTACAATGCTTTTTATGCCAATATCGTGTTTAGCAAGAGCTTCCTTGATTTCTTTGATTATTTCATCCACGGAGGCGTTTATATTCCGAAACACTCGTATTCTTTCACCAATTACGATGGTTTCTTCAACACCATCAATTTTAGGGATCAATTCAATTGCTTTCGAGTTCCACCTTTGCAGGATAATATCAGTTGCGAAGCCATCACCCGGCAATCCTTCCGCTTTCAAGTTGAACGGCGTATCATAGACGAATCTTGATGATTTCTTTTGCGGCCTAGTTTTATCCTTCTTGGGCCGCATGAAGACCGCGACTTTATCGCAATATTCTACCTCTTCGGGAAAATGCGTGATAACTATAACCGTGGTACCCAAGATCTGGTTTGCTCTCACGATGTAAGACCATAATTCGTGTCGTCGAAGGGGGTCCAAGCCGCTTGTCGGTTCGTCTAATATAAGAATCCTAGGAGAGTGTGCCAATCCAATGGCAATGTTACACCTTCGTTTCTCCCCCCCGCTCAATGTCGATACCTTTTGATTTGCTTTTTCAAAAATACTCAGGTTAACGAGCAATTTTCGACCATTCTCATACAAATCCTCATCAGGGATATTATATTGGCGACCAAAATGGACGATGTTCTCCAACACGGTCAAGGAACCATACATCCGATCCAATGATTGGGGCACGTAACCAAACAAAGGATTGATTTTGCTGGACTTGTTGTCCAGCCCGAATATGCGGATCCGCCCTTTCCATCGTAGCTCTTGATCATTAATTATTGCCTTGATGGTGGTAGTTTTTCCAGCACCGCTTTCACCCAAGACTCCCACTAGCTCGCCATCCTTGGTTTGAAAGCTAAGGTTTTCAATGATGGGATCCCCGCCTATTTTTGGCCCGAAGAAGAGAAATTTTCGCTTGGAAGGCTTCCACACGGTCAAGTTTTCAACAGTTAAGGCTATTTTCCCCCGGCTTAGATCACGGTATTTCGGGATGAATACCACATCGTGGATGACGTGATCGTGCAAGCAAATAATAAAATAATCCTTGGAAGGATTCTTGCTTGATATAGATTCCTTGGATGATTCTTTTTGCATGAATCGAGCAAATGATTTAATTTGGTTACAAGTAAAAAAATCAAGATTATGATCTTGCCTGACCCATTTACCCTCTGGATAAGCAAGGTTTGAATTGAATAAAAAGAAGGGATTGATAAAGAGGTGGTCGTGATCGCGGGTCTGCATTTTATCTTGTAAAATACCCGAAACGTGAAATATGGTACCATCATCGAGCCCTAGGCGTGCGATGACATTGATAACAAGATTTGTAGACTTGAAATCCAAGGCTAAATCATTTATTTCTTCAAGCTGGTTTTTCTGGAAAAAATAATCGTCCCTTTTCTTATCACCCATACTAATTATGTTTATTCGTGAAGCCAGCACGTCAAAATTACAAAGTTGCATATTTTTTTCATTCCCGCGGATGTAAATCCTATACAAGGGTATTGGTTCGTCTATCCCCGTGGCGCTTGAAGCAAACTTAGAGGGATTAAAGGGGATACAGAGAAGATAAGAGCCTTTACTACCTGGGAAAGTGGTTCTATGATATCCAACCAGGAAAAGTTCCGAAGACACGTCTTGTTTCTTCCAATTCTTGCCATCGTAGTTGATTTTCAGCTCGGTTGTTTCCACTCGATCCTCGATCCACTTGAAGAGTGGATCGCCCAAATTTTTACCGGTAAACGTTCCAGTTTCGTTGAATTTATTTGCATCCATAAAATCACGATAATTATTTTCTATTTCAATGCAAAATCATATGTCTCCTTTCTTGCGAAGCAAGATTATCCAGATCATGATAAATTGAACGATTCCCACAAGGATCAGCCGAATATAATACCCTTGAAAAACAAGGGTGAAATTCCACGCCTTAAATACCACGGCAAAGTATCCATAGAAAAGGGTTTGCGGGAAATTGACCCAATCATTAACATTTGGTGGTCCAATGGATATATCAAGTAGGACTATGATCATTATTGCGAAAATGCTTATCATGGATATTTGGTCTGCCTGCAATCTATTCTTCGCAATTGCTGAGATGAGCATTCCCGTCAAGCAACCCGTATTCGCACCTAATTGCAAGAGCATAATCAATGCCCAGAAATCAAGACGGGTATTTCCGTTAAACACAAGAAGTGAAAGCGATTGAAGTATCATTATTTGGATAAAGGAGAACACGTTGTAGGTGAAAGTCTTAGCACATAGGACTTCCAGCTTGGAACTTGGAGTTAATAATAGTCTTCGAAGGGGTTCATCCCCCACGATGCTTTGCTCGGTTAATCCGATTGCCGTGACGATGGTTAGTATGGATATTAATGCAGGCGTTAAAATTTCGTTGGATATATCTTCTACTTCCTCGAAATACCTGTATTCTACGCTTGGTATTATCTCATCCATGAATAAACTCTGTTCCGTTTTAAAGGTGAAAGTCGCGTTCTGCATATTGTTATAGAATACATCTTGGGTCTTGAATTCGGAACCATCGTAGATCATGATGATCGTGACGGGTTCGTGAATGCTCAGGTTAAAGGAAAAGCCGTCGGGTAAGACACAGTATCCAACTATTTGCTTATTGAACAAATCCTCTTGCGCGTCTGGATGTGCATAGGAATGATCATCGATCGAAGCAAGCCATTCAACATTAGTTGGATCATATTGCCAGACTTCCCCCGCATCTCCGTATTTCTCTTCCAAGACTCTTTCGAGGGTTTCGATATATTCCAACGTGTAATTATCAACATTTGCAACGTCCATGTTAATGACACCGATGACAGCCCAATCATCACCGCCCCTTACCTGTCCCCCACTGCTACCCCCACTTGGAGGCTTAGGTTGAATTCCGGATAGGTTGATGACAACAATGATCATTATGGGAATTGCAAATATAATGACAAGCGCTCGTGGATCGTGAATTTTTACGCTTATTTCTTTCCTCACGAGGGCTATAATCCTCTTGATTCTTTCAAACATTTTGTTCTTCGCTCAGACTTTTATTTTCGTTCGCCATGCTACGAAATTTGCAAATGCGAACCATACCACAGCAGTTACCATTAGATTGATGGTTTGGGAGAGAAAATCAAACACGCTTAAACCCTTATATACTATAGGAAAGTAAATATCAGGAATGATCTCTACAAAATCCATGAATTCCAAAGGTCCCCAATGAATCCCTCCAATGAATTGGATGATCATGATGAATATCAACGTAAAAAACATCAGTTGATTCGCTTGCAACTTGGTCCGTGAAATCGTGCTTAATGCCAGTCCTATTGATAATCCAATGCTTGAACAAATTTGCAGGAGGAGTATCGTATTCAGGACGGCTGGTAAAATCGGCTCGGGGAATGGTGAACCTATCGCTACCCATATCCCACATATCACCGAATTTTGAGCCAGTGATATCAAGCTAAATCCGAAAAATTTTGCAGATAACATCTCGAATTTATTAGTCGGAGTCAAGTCAAACCTATGTATCACCGTGTCCCCGACATAAGACTGGGTCGTGAGTGACAAAGCAGCGATGAGGGACAAGAGTATGATGATTCGGGGGGTGAATTCCGCCCCGAAATCCAGCTGCACGCTCAACCCCGAACCGCTTATTTGTGGATTCCAATGATACACCGATTGGGTATCGAGATCCACGGTATCACGGGAAAAATTGTAGGTTTCTTGGAACGTATTGATGGCAGCATATGCTACATCCACCAAATCTTTGACTCTCAATAATTCCGCACCATCAACGATTACGGTAAAAATCGTGGGAAATCCTGTTGCGATCTGAACCGAGAAATCTTGGGGAAATATGAAAATTGCATCTATTTCATCGAGATACAAGTCATTTTCTGCTTGCTGGGTTCTTTTTTCTCCAAATTCCTCGTGCGTGTAAATTTTCAACTCGACTTGATAATCCTCCAAGCTTTCAGTCATTGTTTGCAGGAATAAAGCGGTGTAATCCTCGCTAGCAGGCTGGTCATTATTTATTACACCAATCTTCACGATTGTTTGGGTCCCAGTTCCGCTAGCAACCCATGGTGCATTGATCAAGAACAATGCAGAAATTGGCAGAAGTACTATGAGAATCAACAATTGAGGATCGTGGAAAAGCAAATCTAGATCTTTCCGCATCAATCTTAAAAATCTATATAATGCATTATTCTTTCTTTTCACTTTTTCTTTCATTTTTTCTTTCATTTTTTTGATTTTTTACACCAAATAATTGAGTTTTGATGAAAGGCTAGCGGGAAATAATTGTTCTTAATATTTGTTATATTTGCTTTGATTGTAATATTCTCTAATCAGAATAATTTATATACTTTTGGAATAATCCATTTATATGTAATAACACCTTAAACACATAGATATAACCGAATAAAGGAAAATTAGAAAAAATGAAAATCAGCACTCCGGCACCAAGTGGAACCCGCCCTATGCTTAAATTCTTGATGGAATTTCTTGAAGAATTTGCGATAAGAAATGTTAATTCTGATGTATCTACAAAATTTGAAAAATTCTTAAAGGCCATCCAAAGTTTCAGATTCGTCGTTGATATAATGAAAAAGCGAGAATTCTATGGATCTGAAATTGCAGAACAATTAAACATCCCCGTGTCCACCGCTTATAATTACTTAAAGGATCTTAATAAAATGGGAATATTATCAAAAACAACAAAATTCTCGGAACCAGGAAAACGAGGGCCACCAAGGATCATTTATAAACTAAATCCAGATGCACTATCTAAAAA
Organism: Candidatus Bathyarchaeota archaeon; assembly: GCA_014729935.1. GTDB lineage: Archaea > Asgardarchaeota > Lokiarchaeia > Sigyniarchaeales > Sigyniarchaeaceae > WJJB01. The sequence goes on from WJJB01000334.1 coordinate 8,124, forward strand.
TCGCCTAAAAGTAAAGGAAGAAAACATGGAAATCATAAAAAAATTGATAGATGAACTTGGATTGGAAGTCTTGGAGGAATTAATAAGGTATTTTTTTCAAGTAATTGAAAATATACTCGGATCTCATATCGAAGAGTTGCTTCATTCGGATAGGTTCAATGCTGATGAAAAAAGAAACATAAGAGAGAAATTGAAGCCAATAATTAAAGCACGTATTGAAACCTTTGAAGGTATTTTAGAAATATTAGAAGAAGTTTAGAAGATTTGATTTGCCGCTTGGATGAGGAACGCGGTCCTGCTCAACGAGTGTTTATCGCAAAAATCATCCCATTTCTCCAGCAAATGCTTCTTTACCCAGAATTGCACTTTTGTGGTGTCTAAACGATGTCCCGATGCATCTCTTTTTTGAGTCATGTGTCGTCGCCTTTTGGTTTATTCTCCAATAGTTTCCTTTGTTCGGCAATATAAAGGTATCCCTCTGGCACTACTTCGGCATCCCGATCATAACTATACCTCGATGATACATGTCTTGAGATAGTACCCGGGTGATATCAGGTCACGCGTGCGGCCGGCGTGCGTTCCGAGCCAGCCGCCAGCGAGTGGATGCGTGGTCTCGACATGGTGCATATCAAAAGCCTGAAATTGCGCGGGTTCAAGTCGGTTGGCGCGACCAAGACGGTCACGATTGACTTCAACAAGGGATTCTCTGCCATCGTGGGAGCCAATGGCAGCGGCAAGAGCAACATCTTGGAAGCCTTTAGCTTCGTCATGGGGAATGGGTCTGCGAAAAGCCTGCGTGCGGGCAACATGCGGAGCATGATATTCTCGGGCAACAAGAAGAAGGGCATCGCACCTGCGAGATCTGCCTGGGTCCAGCTTGAATTCGACAACACGGACAGGGGGCTTCCCATTGATGGCGATACCATCACCATTTCCCGCAAGGTCAAGTTGAACGGACAGGGTATATACAAGATCAACGGCGAGACTTCCACCAGGACCGCCATCAGGGACTTGATCAACATGGCTGGCTTGGACTCGGATAGCTACAACATGGTGCTCCAGGGGAACGTGTATGAGGTGGTGAACATGACAAAGGTAGAGCGCCGGAAGCTCATCGAGGAGATCGCGGGCATCGCGGCATACGATGACAAGAAGGCACAGGCGGAACGGGAGTTGGAGAAGGTGGAAGCCAATCTCGCGCAGGTGCGCTTGCTCATGAACGAGGTGTCCACCCAGCTGGACTTGCTCGAGAAGGAGAAGGATGATGCCTTGGCTTACCAGCGCATTTCCAAGCAGCTCGATCATTCGGAAAACGCCATCAAGATAGTAGAAATTCGTGATCTCGAGGAAACCATAACCCGCAGCAAGGAACGCGTGGAGGAGCTTGGTAAGCAGCTGGAGACGCTGGAGGGAGATCTCCAAGCAAGACTCGACACCATATCCGACTTGCAGGAACGGCATGGTAAAATCCGCGCCGAGCTGGAAGCAAAGCAAAGCAAAGAGCTGAGAGACCTCAACGAGGCCTTGGACCAGGTGAAGCAGGAGCTCGCCGATACTAGGTCGCATCTCAAGTACCTGGAGCAAGGCAAGGCGCGCAACGAGAAGGAGATCGATCGGCTGGGAAATAGCATCGGGATCTTGGAGCGTGAAAGGCAAGCCCTCGAGCAAGAAGTCAAGGAAGGAGGGGCTAGCTTGAAAGCGCACCGGAAGGCATTGCAGGAAACGGAACAAGCCCGGGATGCAAAAATCGACGACTTGGCAAGCCATGATAAGCAATTCCAGGAAAAAATGGCTCGCAAGGCGGAGCTCCAAGGCACGCTGTCGACTGCCAAGGAATCGCTTGCGGAATCACGTTCCGAATTGAAGCTGGTGAACAGCAAGCTCGCCTCGGAGCGCTCCACGCTCGATGGGTTGGAGCGTAAGTTGTCGGGGTTGGATGAAAAGCAATCAAGGCTCGGGGGCATGCTGGCAGGTGCCAGGAAGGAATTGCAGGGGAGTCATGGACCAGGGGATGATGCAGGTGGAATGGATTCCACGGCATCCAAGAATCGATCCGCCCCCCGGTCGCCGTCCGACATCCAGCGAACCATCAAGCAGCTCGAATCGGACCTTCGGGTCACCAAGGACATGATCTCGACCAAGACCGGCAAGCTCATCGAGATCCGGTCGACCATCAAGGCATCGAAGCATTTCGGGAGTAATGGCTTGCAAAAAGCCATCGACGGCTTGATGCGCGCCAAGGAGAACGGCGAGATCCCCGGCATCTTCGATACCGTGGGCAATCTCGGCCAGGTGGATGCACGTTATGCCATTGCCATGGAAGTGGCTGCCGGTTCCAGGGTCAATTACATGGTGGTCCAGGACAGGGATGTAGCCACGAGGTGCATCAGGTATCTCAAGCAACACAAGCTCGGGCGCTTGTCCTTCATCCCTCTGGACAAGATACGGTATCACGAGTACGAGCATGGCAGCGAGAGATGCATCGATGGCGTGCACGGGCGCGCGGTGGATCTCATCGATTTCGAGATCGCGTTCCTGCCGGCGTTCGAATACATTTTTGGCAGGACCTTCATCGTGGAGGACCTGGAAACCGCGAAGCGATTCGCTCCCCGGTTCCGTCGCATCACCTTGGAGGGTGACGTGGTGGATGGCTCGAATCTCATGACGGGGGGAACCTATCGTCGCCGGGGCAATGGTACCGCCTTCCAAAACAAGAACGAATCGCTCATTCCCGGATTGGAGCAGGAGATCAGCCAGCTCAAGGACAAGGAGCGGGAGATCGAGCGGGAGATCAAGCGATGCCAAGCGAGCATCTCTGATTTTTACACCACCAAGATCAAGCTGGAACAGGAGCGTGGAGCGATCCGGGAAAAGATCGCCAAGATCGAGGCGCAGCTGGAGGAGATCGCTGGCTCGCGGCAATCGGTGGAAGTAGCCATCAAGGAAACCAAGCACCGCATCGATGAATTGGTAGACAGGAAGGAAGCCCTCCTCGAGATAGTCTCCGCCAGGGAGCGGGATGCGCGGGGTATCGCCAACGACATACAAGATATCGACAGGGACTTGGCGAACTCGCCCCACGCGCGCATCAAGCAAGAGATCGATGGACTTGATGGGGAAATCAAGGAAATGGAGGGCAAGATCAACACCTTGCAGCTCTCCCTTGCCCAGAAATCCACGCGCTTGGAGGAAAAGGTGCTGGCATCCTTGGAAGTATCCCGCGAGAAAAAAATAGACCTTGAAACCGCCGTGAGGGAAGCGAATGGTGAACTCGCGGCTAAACGACGGACCCTCGATGAAAAAACCGGGCATCTTGCCTCCATCAAGGAAGCCATCGATGGCAAGAATGCCGAACTCAAGTCACTCATCGACGAGCGAGATGTGGTGCTCAAGCAGATGGAAGAAGTCAAGCTAGCAAGCCAACGTCTCGAGATGGAGAAGGAAGGCTTGGAGCGGAACATTGCTGGGACGAAGCGCGGGGTGCAAGGCATGGAGCGGAGCCTTGTCGAAAAGCGCAATGCGCTCCCGGAGGATCTCTCGGTGCCAGCCGAGTTCCTCAACAAGGACCGTGCCGGCTTGCTTGGCGACATCGAATCATGCAAGAAGGAGATAGAGCAGATGGGCAACGTTAACATGATGGCCATCGAGAAATACAACGAGAACAAGGAGCGCTTCGACGAGCTCACGTTCCGCCACGAGTTACTCATCAAGGAACGAGAATCCATCCTGGAATTCATGGAAACCATCGAGCGCCAGAAGAAAACCGCCTTCATGCAAACCTTCCAGAACATCTCCAGGAACTTCACGTACATCTTCTCCCGGCTATCACCAGGGGGCGAGGCACAGCTGGAATTGGAGAACTTGGATGATCCCTTCGAGGGTGGCGTGCTCATCATGGCACGACCCGCGGGGAAACCATTGAACGAGATCTCGCTACTCTCCGGCGGGGAAAAGAGCCTCACGTCACTTTCGCTCATCTTTGCCATCCAGCAACATTGCCCCTCACCCCTGTACATCTTAGATGAGATCGATGCGGCGCTCGATGATGCCAATGCGGGGCGGGTGGCAGATCTCATCAAGGAGCTATCCGACAGGAGTCAATTCATCATCGTCACCCATCGAGATGTTACCATGACCAAGGTAGACCAGATCCTCGGCGTTTCGAACGTGGATGGGTGCACGGATGTCATCAACTTGAACCTCTCCCAGATCAGCCAGGAGATGCTCGAGGGATGAATCGAAGAGTGCAATACGGGTGTCAACCATGGAATCAACCACGGATCCGAGCACGAGCGGCAACGAAGCAAGCAGCAAGGTGCAGCAAGGGATGGGAGCGGGAGAGCAGGTGGCGAACCAGGATGGAATCGATCCAACCGATACAGCAACCGGGGCAGCAACCGGGGCAGCAACCGGGGCAGCAACCGGGGCAGCAACCGGGGCAGCAACCGGAACTGCAACAGGACATGCAAAGAAGCCGGCACCCGCGGGAAGCACGTGCATGCATTCAAGCCCAAGTGCGCCAGCGGGAATCACCGGTACCAGTAGCGCACCAAGCCCGCAAGGCTCGGGCGATACCCCCATCGAGATGATGGGATGCATCACGCCTGCCGATCCCATCACGCCAGTTGGAATCGAGCCCGTTCCTGCCAGGCTTGCCGTGGATGACATGGAGATCCTGAGCAACATCATCGAGGGTGCCCTTTTCATGCGCGGAAAGATGATCTCGGAAACCGAGCTCTCGAAAACCTTGGACATCCCCCGGCAGCCAATCCACGAGGCATTGCTTACCTTAAAAGCGAAC
>WJJB01000335.1 GCA_014729935.1 Candidatus Bathyarchaeota archaeon
ATACATCTCTGAGGGATCTAGGCTTCTTCCATGCGGAGTTCCACAGGGAAAACCCTTTCGGTGGGTGGGGCCATGAAATTAGAGTGAACTCGAATGAAGCGGATATTGCAAACAAGGAACGAGTTGCTTGGGAGAATAATTACGTGATATTGGAAACCAAGGGAAAGGGACAGTATATCGGGTGCAATATCAGCATCACTAACTTTCAAGGCTCGTGGTGGGGAGAAGGGGATGACATGATCTGGGTGGACGGATATAAGTGGCCTCCTGACCTCCACGGCACGGGTAGCGAGGATTATCTCAACCAAGCATGGGGGATGCAACCGAACGCGTTCCTGCGGAACGGCTCGTCCATCTTCGAGGGGGATACAGGAGGATATCAAACATCATACGTGTTCCACTTGGAAAATCCGGTACGATTCACAGAGGAACTCAAGGTAACCATAGAACATGGTCATGGAAATCACCTGCGGAACGAAGTGAGTAGCGTGGCTTACTGGTACGAAAGCAAGCCATCAAGAGTACGTTCCCCGCCGCCGGTGGCACAGCGCATGCCTGTTTCCAAGGATGGAATGCAGTGGGTGCAGGATTCCACCAAGCAAATCACCTCCAAGGAGATCCACGTCAACGAGGAAATGAAAAAAATGAAGCGCCGGTGGAAGGGAAAGGATTTCCCCGAATACATTTCAGTCGTCGGTCCGATCACGAAGGACGACGAGGGATTTCTTTGCATCAACATGCCCTTTTCAAGTGAGCCGGGTGCTCCCATCCATGAAATACCCGTCGTGGAGCTCCTGGAGTTTTTCATTTACAAGCATATCACCCTTCACGTGAAGGTGGGTGCCATGGATGAAATCCGCGTTGGAACCTTCGAAATGAGTTCGAGTGGGAACCTGCTGTTTAAACCTGAAGGAGAGAAAGATCTACTTGAATTAAAAGAAATATTGGAAACAACAGTAGGCTCGAAGGTGGAGATCGAAGCGTTGATAGATATCGATGAGATGCAACCTGCTGGAGATAAGCCAACGAGTTTCGTGGTCTACATCCAGCACGTGGCCGATACAGGATGATCTAGGCTTCGAACTAGCGAACACGACATAACCTTTATCAACCATTCTTTTTACCATATCTACGTGGGAAAATAGCTTGTGGTAGCAGTTTCTTGGTCACCATGCTATTTCATTTAGTACAAGCAATTTAGTTGCCAAGATTCGTGGAATTTGATTGGAAGCTTTCATTCGGTGCTCGCCCGACCAGTCCTCCATCTCGCGCATCCTTGGAAGCATTTCTGGTACTTCAAGCTTTCACCAACCCTGCCACCAATCGTCCACAATGCATCCAGTGGGTTCACATCCATGCAAGAAAACACAAATCACCAATCAGCCACTCTTGACATGCTAGGCTTGGGATACATGATAGTGAAAAATGGTGCGGTAACTTATGCCAATGCTAGCTTGCTTGATCTCGCCGGTGTTTCGTTCAAGGATTTCCAATCTCAAGGATTCAAGTGGATCAAAAATTTCACTACTCGGCACTCCACGTCATTGGATATCGGAGACCTGATTGAGCACGGTTCAATTAATGGACTTGGATTATGGATCTTGGATGGCGGCGGGATACCGCGAAATATTCAATTTCAAGTCATTCCAAGCTCAACCGTTCAAGAAGATGGTCAAACATGCTTGATCATTCGTAATAACACCAAAGAAGCACTCCTCAAGCATCATGCAAAGATCAAGGATTCCTTGGCAATCAAGCTTGAAGGTGCTACCCGGATGGATTTTATTTGCAAGTATTGCTTGGAAGCGGCACTGGAATTGGCTTGTTGGGAAGTTGGATCCATTTTCATGAGAATTGAAGGGGGTGACTTCGTGCTTGTTGATGAAATCTCGATGGATGAAGGTTACAATGAAAACATCCGTAATATCTTGCAAGATACTAGCTTCTTGAATGATTTATCTACTGGCAGCGTGTTTTCCTTGCAATGCAATGATGGTAGCCATGAATTGACTCCCATCCAATGCGTGGTGGAAGGACTCGCACTAATTGCAGGATCATCACTCGTATTCCCGATAATCGTGAAAGGCGAGCTAAATGCCGTGCTCATCATGCAAAAAGGAAATGGCTTCACCCTTTCATCGGGATCCATGGAAAACCTCTTATCCATTACCATTCAGGGAGCGGGAGCATTGGCACGCGCTCGGTTGGAAAGCAAGCTATACGAGCATCATGAAAAGTACAGGCTGATCTACGAGAATTCAACCGATTTGATATTCTCGTGTGATGAATCGATCAATATCAATTTCTGCAACGAGTGGGCTCTCCAAAAAATTCTGGGATACAACCTTGGTGAAATCATGGAAATCGGTTTGGATCGCTTAGTGCATCCGAATGATATCAAGCTGATTCGAGCAACGGTCAAGCATGTGTTGAACCACATTGGCACGGTGCAGCAACGGGAAGTGCGTTTGAAAGGAAAGAACGGCTTGTTCCGTTGGTTTGAATTCAAGGCGTCAAGCTACCTTAATGAGCTCGGGCAGCGCATTCTCTTGCTCGTGGGTCGTGATATTCACGAGAAAAAGGAAAATCAGCTAGTACTTCAAGAATCGGAGGATAGGTACAGGATAATTACCAGTATCGCCCATGATCTAATCGCAATAATCTCTGCAGGTGGCCATATTGAATTCTTGAACGAGGAAGCCCATGCATCAATGTTGGGAATCGAGGCAAGTATGATGGATGGAAAACCTTTCAAGCAGCTCTTGGATCCAGCCGATGCAGATTCCTTTGATTACTTCAGGGAATCATGCTTGGTGAAGGGTGGTGGTGAAATCATGGTTCGCATGAAACGAGCCTTCAATGAGGACGTTGCTTGGTTTGAACTTGTTGCCAATACATTGACTGGGAAAAGTGGAACCCCGAAAATCATCATGATTGCACGGGATATCACCGAGAGAAAGAAATTGGAATATATGCTCGAGCGGGAAAACGAGCGCCTGAGGAAGGTGGAAAAATTACGGAGAGATTTCATTTCGACAACTACCCACGAGCTTAAAACACCACTTTCGAGCATATGTGGAGCATCGGATTTCTTACACGATCACATCGATGAGTTACCCAAGAAAGAAGTGAGAAAATTCATCACCTTGATGGTGCGTGGTTCTAGACGATTGAGACACTTGGTTGACAAGTTACTTGATTTTTCCAGGATAGATTCCCAACGGTTGGTTATCAACAAGAAACAAACCAATATTATACCAATCATCAAGGATATAGCGGAATCATTTGAATACCAGGTTGAATCCCGGAAGCTTAGCCTCGAACTTGAGATACCAATGGTTTTGGAGGCACCTGCTGATGCTAGCCGTTTTGGTCAAGTTTTGACGAATCTAATTTCCAATGCCATCAAGAACACCCCTCCTGGGGGTGTCATCAAGATAAAAACAAAGGTAAATGGTGGAATGCTATTCATCGCGGTGGAAGATACTGGCATTGGCATTACAAAGGAGGAGAAACGGGAGTTGTTCGGGAAATTCGTTAAGTTGGATCGTTCCCACGTCAAGAAAAATATTGATATCAGGGGGACAGGCATTGGCTTATTCATTTCAAGGGAAATCATCCATGCCCATGGTGGTAGGATTTGGGTGGAATCCAGTGGCAGGGATAAAGGAAGCACCTTTATCTTCAACGTTCCCTTGCACGAGGATAATGGTTAGCCTTGAATTAATGATACCCGAAAACTTTACATAGCCTTTTTTCGTTTCCGTGATAACCCCCAGGGGAAAAACCATGGATGGAAACGATTACTCCGAGGCATTCTCACGCTTGCTATCACGCATGAATTATATCGAGTTATCGGGCGATATGGTGGTAGACAACCTTAAAAACATTGTTTCTCGTCTCGGCATGGAGGTCGCATCAGGCGAATTGGAGTTCAAGTGCAAATGGAGCAAGTACAAGGAATGCAACATTTGCACGATTGACGGGAAGCCCATGGTCTTCGTGAAGGAACTATGGCAGGTGCAGCCGTTCAGGGAAATACTAGGAATACACCTGGCATCTAAATTCTTGGATTCCACGGCAAGTTTCCCTGATTATCTTTTTGGAAAGTGGAAGGTGTCAGGGAGGAAAACCATCCCCGTTCTCATCACTCCGTATCTCCACGGTGAACCATTAGGCAAGAAAGAATTCAAGCGGTTTCATGGTTCGCTGGGAAAACAATACGCGTTCCACGAGATATTAAGCCTTTACGATGTGGATTGGCGGCACTTCATCATGAATAACGAGAAGCTTACACGGATCGACCTAGGGCGATGCTTTGCGAACTTGGACATGGAGTTTGCTGGATTTTGGGATTTCAAGATCAAGAAACTCACCAAGAGTAAAGAGTTCATCGAGCAATACGAGCAGGAACGGGACCTGTTGTCGAAAAATTTTGCCTGCAATGCAGGGAAGATCCATTCCTTGTTGCAGCAGGTGCGAGATGTGGGACAGGAAGGAAATTTCTTGCTAGATCTAGATCTCGGAACGCTTGTTGATGAAATCGTCCATTACTGGAAAGCTCACGTTGCATGGGATGTCTTCGATGTGCTGGAACCCTTTGACAACTGAGGTGTTCATGGGCGGTCACAAGCCAATGGCACAGCCATCGGATCTTGGATCTGACCCACCCCACAGCACACCAGTCCCCGGGTCTCTCGTGATGATTTGCCCCCGCCCGAAGACAGAGCGCCCCATTCCTGATACCATTCTCGTCTCGTGACCCATGGTTTTCAGGGCTACCGCGGTTTTCGTGGAGACGCTTTCTTCCAAGAGCAACACGCCTGAAGGATTTCCACCTTCTATGCAAAACCGTGGTGCATCCAACGCGGCTTGAGGATCCTGCCCATGATCGACGAGTCGGGAAAATACTTGGACGTGTCCTTGAGGTTGCATGAATCCACCCATCACGCCAAAGCAGGCATATAATTCCCCGTCAAGGGTGGATATGGCTGGAATGATGGTGTGGTAAGGTCGCTTCTTGGGCTCGAGTCGGTTTGGATGCCCCGGTTCCAGCGAAAAGTTACATCCCCGGTTCTGCAAGACGAACCCACAGTTTTCTGGAATGATACCAGTCCCAAATGCCATGTAATTCGAATTGATAAAACTGCACGCGTTTCCCTTGCCATCAACAACCGAAAGGTACACGGTGTCAGATCCTTCCACGGGTTCCCCGTGATGAATATCAAGGTTGGTCTTTCCTTGGTCGATCAAGGTTCTGCGCTCAGCCGCGTATTCGTCCGATAGAAGTGGTCCAAGGGGAATATCATGAAAATCAGGATCCGCGACGAACCATCCTGCATCCGCAAAGGCAATTCTCAAGCTTTCCACGAGCAGGTGAATATATTCGTGTGATGATGGATCCATGGTACCGAGATCGAACCCGTTCAAGATATTCAAGGCAAGGAGTGCCGTGATCCCCTGCCCGTTGGGCGGTATCTCGTGCACGTCGAAAGCTCGGTAAGAAATGGATACGGGGTCCACGAAAGAGCTCTCATGAGCAGAAAGATCTTCCATGGTTAGCTTGCCCCCCAAGTCCTGCACAACGTGCGCAATTTTGCTCGCGATTTCACCATTGTAAAATCCATCTTTACCCACGGTGGCAATGCGCTCGAACACCCGGGCCAGGTGCTCATTCTTGAATAATTGTCCGGGCTCTGGTGGTGCACCGTTAATGAGCAACTCGGTGCCGTTGGGCATCTTCCGTAGTTTACCAACACCCCCTATCCATGCC
>WJJB01000336.1 GCA_014729935.1 Candidatus Bathyarchaeota archaeon
ATCTTCCTTTGCATTTCACCGGTGGAATCCCCGTTCTCCCCTGGTTTCTTGAATCGTGCTAATGTTGATGGGTATGCTCGCGATGATGCTGCCTTCCCTTGATGTTTACCGGTTTCATAGATCCCAGTGCCCATCCCAGCACCTCGTTCAGCGATGGATGTATGACTTGGGATTCAGCGATGGGCATAATGGAACCGGCATCCGGGCAAGCACGCGAGGACACGAGTTGAGCCTTGCCAGATTGCTCATCCTGCAAGACGCACTCGAATCCTGAGTTCATGATATATGTCGCCTGTTGCACGAGTAAAGCGGCATTCGAGCCAATCACGTGTGCACCGAGTAACTTGCGAGATTTATCGATGACAAGTTTCACGAATCCCGCTAGCTCATCCTCCCGCTCGTAACCCATTGCAAACCCTTTCGCCACCTCGCCATATCGTTTCTTTGCAACGTATATCTCGTGGCCAGCATCGATTGCTTCTTGCTCAGTCATGCCCACGTGACCGATTTGCGGGTAAGTGAAGATCACCCAAGGTGTTGCCGTGTAGTCAATGGCGGTTTTTTCCCCGGGATTGAAAATGTTCCTGATGGCAATCTCTGTTTCGTAATTCGCGGTATGCCTGAACTGATATTTACCATTTGCATCTCCCACGCACCAAATGCCGTCCCTTGTTGTCTCCATGTACCTGTTGGTGACGATCCACCCTCGTTCATCTGTCTCAATGCCTGTTTTACCTGGTTTTAGCCAATCCGAATTCGATCGACGCCCCGCGGCGATGAATATTTCATCGGCGATGATCTCGGATCTCGATCCATCGTTCAGGTCCTCAACCACGAGTTTCTTTTCACTCCCGTGTTTTTCCGCAAGGATCGCCTTTTTATCAAGGTGCACGGTCATGTATTTCCTGAAGTGACGTTCCAGCAATGCACTTAGTTCCGGATCCTCCTGGGAAACAAGTCGTGGGAGCATTTCCACCACGTGCACCTTGGTACCAAAAGCAGAAAACAAGTGAGCGAATTCGGCGGCAATGATGCCCCCGCCAACGATAATGAGATTATTCCACGGTTCATCAGGGAATTTCTCACCGAAAAAGCTCCTGCTAGTCACGTATCCCACCTTATCAATTCCATCGATCGGCGGGATGGAAGTCCGCGCACCCGATGCAATCACTATCTTCTCGCCCTTGAATGGCGCTGTGAATTCCATGGTCTTGTTGAGCTTCACCTTCATTTCCATGTCCCCGGTGAACTCGCCAATACCTTTGTACGCCGTGAGATTGGGTGCATTGCCGATTCCTTTTTCAATGTCCTTGCTCTCATCAATTTCTTGCCACATCCGCTCAGAGATGTGCTTCCAGTCAACCTTATCCAGCTTGAAATGCAATCCCACACGCTTGGCATGCTCTGCTTCCCTGATCAAGTCTGCCGGATGGATGAGCACCTTTGAAGGAATGCACCCCCTGGTTAAGCAGGTGCCACCGAACTTTCCCTCCTCGACCAGGGCGACTTCCATACCCGCGTTGATTGCTTGGCTGGTAACGGTGAGACCAACACCCGAGCCGATAACTACCATGTCATATACCTTCATGTTCTATCGCCTTTTTCCAGGGAATGAATGGATGAATCGCTCCCCGCATCGCTAATATATCTTCTTCCTTTCAAAGCAAGGCGATTGATGATCCATTGATTGATGGGTGGAATGGATATCAGACTAGGATGTGGTGCCACGTTCGGATTATCCCGTGACACCCGTTGCCCTGTGAAAGAGCCCCCTATCTACTTTTCCGATTTTCCCTTCGATGGCATCGTGGACTGCTTCCCTGGCAAGGTATCCTGCCACGTGCAAGGGCGAGTCCCCCAGCATTGGATCGGTTTCCATGGATGCGGAGCATGGAAATGAATGATGTGCCATGCTAATTTTCTCATCCAAGGATATCACTTCATCGAAGATCTTTTCCTCCCGTATCTGTTGAATGATGTAATACGCGGCACCACATGGTTGAGACCTGATCACGTGCCCGCTCTTGATCTTCCCGTTGCGGATCTCAAGATCGATTTCAGCCTTCCCCACCTTGAATCCGTCCATGAACTGCCTGATGATATTCCTGGCATCATCATCCCTTGGTACGTCCAAGGTGCAAAAGGGTCGGGGAAAGGCATGCTGGATGCCGTGATCCTCAAGCTCGTCGGCAACCTGCCGCTCCAATCCACCAGGTACCCAATTCTTGTCCTCAACGGGAACGATGACCGACGCGATGTTGCTATGTCTCGCCAAGTCCGGTATCCCCGAGAGAAGGTCGGGATGTAACCCCACCGGGAGCAACACGTCCGCCTCATTCAATTTCCGTGGAAAAAAATTGGAAGGGTCGTCTATCATCAACGGAAGGTTTCCCGTGATTTCCCGAAATCCCCTAATGGCTCCCGCATGGCACCCGAATGGAATCCTGCAGTTATTGCACCCGGTGCCACATGCCTCGCAAAAGTGGATGTCATTGATCAAGTGTCCTGCCACCCGCTCGGCAAATTCGTCCTGGTACAGGATTTGAAGCTTCATGGGATCACCTTGGTCTTTGCATTACCTGAAAGGTTTTTACGGTGTCATGGTGGATCGGGTTGAAAAATTTAGGCATTTACCCGTGAAGGTTTTGGAGGTGGAAAAAGAAATGAATGGGAAAAGAAACCACTAAAAGAGCACGGTGGTGGTCATTAACGTGTTGGATCCTTCTTTTTCATCCGGAGATGATTTGCAATTAGTATTGTAATTGCAGCGACCGCCACGCCCGTCAATAGCTGGTTGGTTGGGATTCCTGGAATTGCAGGATTCTTCACCACGGTCTTGACGAAGGTGAAGGGAACACCGCAATGTCCAAAGGTATCGTTGAATTCCACCGTGAATTGCCACGTTCCCAACCCCAAGTCCGTGATTCTCTCGGTGATGGTGGTATCGTTTGACCACGCTGTCCATTCCTTGGAGTAGGAGCTGTTCGAAGTGATCTGGAAATGCCCGCTCTTGTACTCATCAAGTAACTTGAAGGATAGGGTAATACCCTCCTTGCGCGTGAAAGTATCCGCCGTGGGGATTATTTCGGAAGTGGGTGCTGTCTCGTCAATGATAATTTTGTATATCATATCCACGCCATGTTCCGTGAGCAGCAAGTGCTCGCCGTTGAATTTCAAGCCAAATTCGCCATTTCCAGTTGGTACGTCCAGTTCCAAACCGGTTTGCTGGAAGTTGCTGGGATCTAGCTGGAAAATCTTATCCGCGTTGAAGGCGGTAGCCCAGAATACATCAGATATCGTGTCATGAGTGATGCCCATGTAATTTGCCTCCACCGGGTATGTTGCCAAGATGGAGCAGTCCACGGGATCAAGCTCGGTGATCGTGTTGGAACCGATGTGAACCGAGCCCCACAAGCGCGACCCGTCGTAATCCAGGGAATAATACCTATAGGCTGACGAGAAATTTTCCATGTACATGCCGTCCCTGGTATATTTGTGAATGGTGTACGGGGCATTATATTGCCCTATGTACAAGTAATCATCGACTAACGCGAGACCATATATCTCGAAGGGAACGCTGAAGTTAGATTCCTGCTCGAATGTTCCATCATGCAACACGTACACCCGGTAATTTGAAGCCGTGTTGTCACCAATGAAAACATGCGTGTCATTGCGAGCTATATCAGAAGGAAGTGAATTTGGCGATGAATATTGGGTCCATACCGCTCCCAAATCTTTCGGGATCGGTAACACGTGCAACCTGTCACCTCCCCATTCCGAGAAGAAGAAATGCGACCCGTTGGTAGCGAGGCCATACTCGCCAACAGTGTGCGGTGGATCGAATACTTCCCTGGTCCTCCCTGTTGCAGGATCAACCGCCCTTATGATATTATCATTATAGTCCGATCCCCAGATGAGCCCATCCCTCCACGTGATCCCGGAAAACGGGAAACCGGAACTATGATTAGCCACGACTGCACCCGTCGATGGATCAATACGTAATATGCGATGCGGGTTCCATTGACTCGCCCAGAGATGGCTACCGTCCCACGTTAATCCCTGCAAATAACCCGTGGTAATGGCTAGCTCGAATTCCGAGATGAAAGTGCCATCAAAACCATACTTGGCTATGGTTCCATTGCCGGGTTCATCTTTCGATGCATACAAGTAGGTACCATCAGTAGTTAATCCTGCGGCAGTGAAGGTTATATTAATGGAACTTCCCACTGTTCTTGCGATCGGGTTCACCTGGTAAATTTTCGTCTCTCCCATTGAAATCACCCAAATGATCCCTGATGCATGGGTGATATCGACCGGGTCGAACGGGAGAGGGAGGACATCCTCAACATCTCCCAAGACCGATGGTTGCATTCCCCCATTTCGGGTGTTCTCGAATGAAAACTCCATATTGCCATGATAGCTGGGCGACATGAATGAAATCGCGCATGCGAATGCGATCGCCACCGGTATCATCATGGCTCTTGATTTGTTCTTCATTGTTTGATTCTCCCTTTTTCGTGACTATGGTATCTAATTACCGCGTTACGAGATTATCTTGGTCGTCTAGATATTTATGCATGCACGTGATGAATGTCTCCAAGGTATTGGATCAAGATGATTGGAAACAGGAGCAAGGGATCGCAGGAAGCATATAGGCTAGCTCCGTGATGGGGATTGTATCATGATCGGGAGCTCTCCAGAAATCAAGCCGATAATGGATGACGTATACATGAGGATATTGCCCCTGAAAGGCCTTGCACTGCTCGATTCCCATGTTCATGGAACGATGGTGAATGGGAATGTCACCTTCTTGCCCGCCTTGACCCCCGTCATGAATCCAAGTGCTGTGGACCCAAGGGAGTCCTTGAAAAGCGACACCTGCACGTGATACTTCCCCGGGTTGGCGTTCTTGGATATTTCGAGTGGCAATCCGAGGTCGAATTCATTTCCAGGGGAAATTTTTCCCTTTGCCTCGATCTCCCGCTTCGGCGTTCCTTCGAGCAGGAACTTCACCTGCCTGCAGGACGTGATTACTTTCATCTCCAAGGAAACGGCGGTCATGTTACCATTCCGAATGGCTGCGAAAAAAGTCACGTTGTCCTGCCCGGGGCGCACCATATTACTTGGTTTCATCATGCCCACGACCTCAACACCGAGAGTCGATACCGGCTTGACATGATTGCTTATTATGTCAAAAAGCTTCCCCGTGGCTTCTTGACTTACATGCTCAATGTTATTCTCAAGTATTTCCTTTCCTGCGTGTTCCATGATTTCAGTCACGGTGAAAGTGTCGGAACCGGTATCGAGCTCGCCCGAGAAGATGCCTTGCCGTTTCAATGACGCCAAGGTCCCCAAGATATCTTCCCGCGATGCACCCAAGTTCGATTCCAAGTACCGTATATTCAACCGGGGTGTTAACATGGCGTAATCAATGATTTTTTCCACCAAGTTATTTGCCCTCCCGAGATTCAGCTCCAAGGCTTGCCGTTCCGATGGATCAAGGACCATTCCCGTGGCGTGCCTTGGCTCGCTTTCAGCATGGAATAACTGATCGACCCGGCGCTTGATGGATCTGCAAGCTGCATTACGTTCTTCCTGGATGCGAGCTTTACGCTTCTTGCGCGCCCGATCATTTATGCACCAGAAAACAAAAAAGGAAATGATAACACTCCATAAGGCACCCTGGAATCCATTAGATGAGATGGATGTATGGATGAATATCAATGGCAAGATCATTATAAATGGGAGGAAAATTATTCCACTTATCATCCACGCTTTCCTGTACATTTTTTCGCTTTCTTCTTCCTTAATTCTATTATATTCAAAGATCCGATCTACTTCATCTTTCATTTGTTCATAGACTTGCCGTTTTCGAACTGGAAGTCCTTTGTAGCACGTTCGGCACATTTTAATATTATCCGTCCCATAAAGTATCATCCTATTCTTGTACCTGTATTTTCTGTCGATCTCCTTTCCACAATACGTGCACTCGTACATTATTTTACCTCCTCCCTGATTACCTTATTTGGCGCTTGCTGAATGTTTTCATTTGCCGGCATAAAAATGTAACTTCCGCTGGCTTCCATGTACCAGCGATGAATGTGATTCCAAGATACTCCCGGCATCGCCTTCTTATGGATTCTTGTTCCTTGTAGCATCGTTTCTAATGGGACTGGTGCATGAAGTCCAGCCCATGCTCCGCGTGAAATGATAATGGTGGAACATGCACGGGGGAAGGAATTCGCGAACACGTTCATGGAATCAAATTTAAATAGCACGTCATGCAGGAAACAACGAGTTTCCATGCAATTAGGGATTATTCCCCCACGAATCGGGTAATTACATGACACATGGCGGACATGAGATGAATTCTGGAAAAAGGATGAAGGAAAAGCAAGGAATGAAAGCAATTCTCGTCGTGTTGGATGGTGCAGCTGATCGACCCGTTGCCGCATTGGACGGTGAAACACCACTCGAACACGCATCGCTCCCCCACCTCGATAAGATGGCATTCAAAGGTGCGTGCGGGATCATGGATGTCGTGGAGCCAGGCATCCCTGGAGGCTCCGATACCTCCCAGATGACGTTCCTTGGCAATGATGCAAGGGAGTATTACACGGGAAGGGGCGCATTAGAAGCCATAGGTGGTGGGATCAACGTGAAGGATGGAGATATCTGCTTCAGGACCAATTTTGCCACGGTGTCAAAGGATGAAGCAGGTAGGTATATCGTCCGGGACAGGAGGGCGGGGAGGAACATCCCCCGTGCAGGGGAGATCCGGGATCTCATCGTGGACACTTTCCAGCCTCCTTTCGACAATGTCGAGGTGAAATTCATCCACACCACCCAGCATAGAGGGGCCTTGGTTATCCGGGGGAGAAATCTTACCCACGAGGTGAATGGAACCGATCCGCACCGTGTGGATGTCCCCGTTGAATCCATCGAGACGGATGCAGGTGCATCTGAAAAGAGGCAACGAATGAAGGTGATTATAGAAACCTTTCAAGATCACGTGTTCAACCTCTTGGATGGGCACGAGATAAATGCCAGTAGAAGGGATGAGGGTATGCCACCTGTTAACATGGTTCTCGTTCGAGGGGGTGGTATCCTGCCGGAATTGCCACAATTTCAACGAAAATGGGGGATCAAGGGATCTTTCATTTGCGGTAATGCTCTCATCGCTGGCGTTTGCTTGGTCTCGGGATTGGACCCCGCGCTTGATACCAAGGATACGGATTACCAGTTGAAAATGCAGGAACTCGAGCGAACCTTGACAACTCACGATTTCGTGTTCTTTCACGTGAAAGAAACGGATAATTGTTCTCATGATAAGGATCCAGAAGGCGTGGTACAGGAATTGGAGGAAATTGACGAAAAGGTGTTTTCGCGCCTCGAACAATTCGATGAAAAGAATACAATTATCGCAGTGACTGCAGATCACACCACCTCATCTGAAACGGGAAGGCATCGTGGTGACCCGGTCCCGGTTTTGTTCTGGGGTCGAGGTGTCAGGCCCGATAGCATTCGAACCTTCAACGAAGCCGCGTGTGCCGAGGGCGGGGTGAATCGAATCAGGGGCAAGAATCTCATGCCGTTGATCCTGAACCATATCGACATCACGGGAAAGTTTGGCTCGTGACCTGCATGGTGAGATTGACGTGAAGCTCTTCTCCATCATCCTGTTAAGCAGTCTCTTAATGAGCGGGATTTCTTGGATTGGCGTGTTTTTCCTTTTTATGAAAAAGGACTTGTTGGACACGTTGAAGAAACCATTAATTGCTTTTTCTGCTGGCTCCTTGCTCGGTGGGGCTTTCCTTCACATGATCCCTGAAGCAGTCCATGGATCTCACAACAACATCAATTTATTCACGTGGGTCACCATCGGGTTCCTTGGATTCTTGTTTTTGGAGCAATGTCTCAACTGGCGCCACCGGCGGCATCACGAGCTTGAGCATGGAAAAAATCAAAAAATGGGGACAACCAGAAACCGTGGGAACGGGATGGGAACCTCAACCCCCGTTCTCATATTAATTGCAGATGGCATCCATAATTTCATTGGTGGCATCGCTATTGCCACGTCGTTTCTCATTAGCATCGAAGTGGGCACGATCACGTGGATCGCAGCAGCCGCGCACGAGATCCCACAAGAACTCGGGGATTTCGGAATATTGATTCATGGTGGTTGGAAAAGGAAAAAAGCCTTGGTGGCGAATTTCCTGTCGGCTCTCACCATCGTTCCTGGCTCACTCCTGGTCTTCATCATCCGGGATGCAATCAGCATTCCCTTCCTCATCTGCTTTGCCGCGGGCAATTTCATATACCTGTCTGCATCGGATCTGATACCTGAATTAACCCATCCGCCCCATCATGACTTCTCGGGAACCACGAAATCACTATTGAAACGGATCTTGGATTTCCTCGTCTTCACCGGCGGCTTGGGGCTCATCATCATCACGCGATATCTCTTTCATCGATGAAAGGAGGAGGGGATCAGGAACCTATCGACATAAGTTGGTCATTATTATGAACTGCTGGTTGGGATCAGGTGCTTCCCGGCGGTGGTGGTCGCAGGCAAAACCCACACTTGCCGAAACTAGCAATTGTTTGATCCCAGCAATGCTTGTGATACATGCGTTCACAGAAGGAACATTGCGCCTTACAGGTCTCCTCGTTCAGGTCTGGCGAGTCCATCTTCATGCCACACGCGGGACACTCGAACTGGTGGCAGATGATGCAGGTGATCACTGAAACTTCGAAAATGGCCTTGGAGACCGCGTTGAATGCGTCGATCAAGTATGAAGATTGCGGTATCCAGCTCGTGAGTAATTTCTTCAAGGATGCATCGATCTTCTCTCCCATTTTCTCGTCAGGCAGTTCGGTTACCAGTTCGATGCTTGGAGGCACTAGCGGGTAATTATCTGGCAGGGACGCCTTGAACTCGAATGTCTCCTCCTCGGTTTTCATGGTACCCTTCATCTTGGCAAGGATGACGTGGGTGAGCGGGTCATATCGCACGTCTTTCAGGCTGCCTTGGAGCAGGTCGAGCTCGAATTCCATCCTTGATTCCTTATCCACGAGCCAGTTAATCTCCCGCAGGATGGCAACAGCTTCCTTCTCTCCCGATTCATCCCAATTTTGCATCACCTTGAGTTGCTCGGGAGCCCGCTTCATGAGATTCCCGAGCCGGGGTCCATACTGCACGCTGGGACGTGACGGGTAATTACGCAAATCCATGGTGACTTGGTACTCCTTGAAGCCGTACGTCAGGAGGGTAACCCGGACTGCGGTCTTGCTGCCTGGCAGGTAGCTTGCCTCGAATTCTCCGAAGATCCTCTTGAGCTTATCTTCAATGTCATTCAGTGACCACAGGCGGGTTTCCAGTTCCCGCAGGATCTCAACCACGTGCGGGGGTTTCCTGCGGTTCCACTTCTTTAGGGTCTCGAGCATGGAATCGGGATTGGGGAGCAGCGATAGCAACGTGTCAGGGTAGGTGATTCGAGGTTGCTCGGGATAATCGATGAAGTTGATGTTGATGATGAAGGTGCTGGTCACGGAGATGGTGAGGTACACGTTGATGTCGGCGATGTTGGTTTGATAATCGATGGAATATTCCATCATTATCATCTCGTGCTCCTCCCGGATCCTTGCATCACGCTCGGGGTCCCCGGTGAGGGTAGACACTTCCTCGATGATTTCAGGGGGTTCAGGTTCGATTCTGCCGGTTGCGGGAGTTTCACCTCTAGATTGCTTTCGCTCCTGTTGCTCCCAGTATGCTTCGTCGATTAATCCCCCGCTCTCGGCTGCAGCTTTTGCAGCCTCGGCAGCAAGATGCTCCTCGCTCCACTGTTTCCCCTCGGGGACATCACCTGGTGCCTGGGGGGAAACCGTAGATGCGACGTCCCGTGAAGGTTGTCGCTGGCCGGTCTCAACCCTTTCACTTTCAAGGCCGGCTTGCGCGCCCAGTGATTCCCTGGCTTCCGCGGCAGCGGCAGCGCTGGTCAAGCTTGCTATCCTCCTTCCCTGCATTGATGCGGGTAACGTGGAGGAAGTCCCGGCTGGAGATCCCGATTCAGGTCGTACGGGTTGTTCTTCGGGCCGGGGCACGCTGCGAACCGAAGGTGATTCCTCGTCACCGTGAAATTCGAAGGGTTCTGGCGTGGCGAATTCGGAGTACGCGTCTGATTCACGGTGCTTGGGAGCTGGCTTTGGTTTCAATTCCAAGAAGTCGTCCTCGATGTGACTATCAATGAGCATTTTCAGTTCCTTTAGCACGTCGACCGTTCTCGAATTCTCGTTCCAGTTTTGCAAGGACTTGAGTTCGATATTCCTACCCAGCAATTCGGTTAT
This sequence comes from Candidatus Bathyarchaeota archaeon, assembly GCA_014729935.1. Classification (GTDB taxonomy): domain Archaea; phylum Asgardarchaeota; class Lokiarchaeia; order Sigyniarchaeales; family Sigyniarchaeaceae; genus WJJB01. The sequence continues at coordinate 10,348 of WJJB01000336.1, forward strand.
GTTCTGCGATACTCGTAATTCTGGAGGTGATCTCGGGAAATCCGCCGGGAAAAACAATTCAGCAATGAATTCCTTCACCCCGGTGCGCTCGACGATGCCGTACAGGTGCCTGATATCATCATCTACCGCCCAGAACTCCTGGAACGACGCCAAGATCTCTTCCGCTTCCTTGTAAATATCGCGGGACATACAGGTAAGTATACCTCCCCTCAACCAATTAAGCTTTCCGTTGCCACCACCCCGGGATGGCGGGACCGTATCGAGGTATTCACCCACATTTCTTGGGATCTCGCAAGTCGTGATGAGGACCATGCCTTACGCCGAGAAAAAGGTACCACGGGCTCACGGGAGTGGAGGAAAGGTGATGAAGGTATTGCAGTTCATGCATGAATGCATCCAGAGCATTCACGGCCGGTTCCCCGCAGCTGGTAATGGCGTGAACGAAGTACCACCCATCTATCGATCCCCACGAGTATGGATATCCCACGCTGCAATTTGTGGATTTATCCGTCTTGCGAGAGAAAACCCGCCCCTTTAGTTTAGGGTGTGGTAGTTCAAAGCACGCGCGCTCCCCGTTAGACTTGAGATCGCAGGTTCCAGTACCTGTCCCCGGCGTGGTGGATGTTCTTGATGACCTTGCCCTTATCCATTGCCTCCATGGCGGTGGCATCGAACTTGCTCTTGCCGATGGCAAGGGTGATCCGATTTTTTTCATCAACGATGGCAACTAAATCTCCTTCCTTGATGCGTTCATCTATTTCCACGATTCCAGGCCGCATGACATCAGCCCCATCCGCGATGTATGGCACGGCAGGTTGATCAATGACAATCTGGGGGATGTCAAAGCGCTCCGCGATATCCCTGAATGGGATCCACTGTTTTCCCTTCCCTGGAGGCTTGAAAAAGGATACCTGTTTTTCAATGATGAGCACCTTTCCATCATTGCTCAGGTCACCCTCCTCGATCGCTACATTCCGGTGCAAGAGCTCTTGAATTGCCTTGCCATACTTTCCCTCCAATTCGCTGGCGATCTCCTTGATCGCCTTGTGGGAGAGAAACGTGCGTTGCTTGATCTGGATATCCACCATGGGTACTAGATTGCCGCGGTAGCATAAAAAGCCTGCCCTGCATCGATAAGACCGGACAAGGGGTTGATATTCAAGGCATTAAAACCGCTAAACACATGCTTGGTGACGTTAATGTCCGAAACGCAGCGCCATTATCTCATGGTGGGAGCATGGAAGCATCGAGGGAATTGATTCGGATGGGCTCCCCATCGTGTTCTCATGCATCCTACCCGGAAGTTTTATTACAATATATTCTCTATAGTTTCTATACATGACGGATTACACCCGGAAGGTTGTCAATGTAAAGAAAGCGCTCGAGCAGGAGGACCTGTTGGATTACGGCTTCGAGCATCGAGACAAGACAACCGTTGAGGTGAAATTCGATTACTTCATACAGGAAGGGTCTAAGAAGAACAATTATAGCGTTACGGGTTATATTTTCATCCCGAAGGCATTGAAGGTGAACAAGGAGACGTATTCGAAGGTGAAATTCTACCGTGATTTCCAAGGTTTCATACGGTTCCAGACACCAATATTTCCCATTAAGGCAATCGCCAATCCCAAGAATGGCCTTTCCCCCCTTAATCGCATTAGGGATTTGCTGCAAGCGTTCGTCAATGGCACGGGTGGAAGGAATGAAATACACGAGCTGGAGTACGAGCTCAAGATGCTTGCACAGATCTTCAGGAGTAACCTGCGCAACCAAGTGATCTTCCTCGTGGATCTAATCTCAAGGGATGACACGGTCGAGATCATAGTGGATAGCGTGAGCGAGATCTTGGAAGCGATCGATGACGTGCAGGTCGCGTTTCTATCCTTGGAACGCCTAATCTACACCATGCAGCTGCCCGAGCATCTTCGTGCTTGCTATCGTGCCGCGGACGAGTACATGAGTTATTATATAGAGCATTACCTTACCATCCTCCACGGGCGGTTGGAGCGGGATGCCATGTTCACGCAGGTGCTTCCCGATCTGCAAGAGATGGTATTCACCCAGCAAGACCGTAGGAAGCGATTGAAGTATAACTTGGTTATAGGGGATGCTTGGAAAGGATGGGATGGCGCATCTACGAAACTCGTGGGTGATTCGACTGATTCGGGTACCCCGGGTGATTCGGGTGCTGCAAGGGATGTTGAAGATAAAAATGACAATGCAGCTGGAGTGCCAGTAAGCACGGTGAATCATCATGCACGACGGGACCCATCCAAGTTCCAATACTGGAAATCCACCCTCAAGCAATACATAAAATCCGTGCTGGACCTCGAGATCATCCGCAGCAAGTCCATGGCGCGATACAGGCAGGCGATCGCCGTGGTGGGAGCCGCGGTTGCCATGGCCGTCTCGGTGTTAACCGGGTTCTTGTTGGAACTTTACCTTCCAAACACGTCGTTGCCATTCATCCTTGCAGTGATGGTGGCATATGCCTTGAAAGATCGCATCAAATCATCGATCAACTCCTCCGGTGAGAAAATGTTGCGGCGCTGGTTTCCAGATGAGAAGTACGAGATCCAGGATCCCCTCACGGGGCAGGAAATTGGACGCTGCAAGGAATCGATGGCATTCATCACCAGGGAGCAGGTGCCACAAGAGGTCATGGATATCAGGAACAAGGACAGGCACTCGATCTTGGAACGGGAGGCGGGAAACGAGGAAATTATCAAGTATCGCAAGGGAATCAAGCTATATGCAAGGAAAATCTTGCAACTCCATGAAAGGCACAAAAATATCAATGATATCTTACACATCAACATACAAAATTTCCTGAATTACGGCTTGGACCCCGAGGAGCGAGTTCCATACTTGGACCGCCAGCAGCGGGTGATCAAGGACGTGCCTGTCCCGGTCATGTACCATCTCAACATCATCCTCCAGTTGCAATACAAAACGGGGGATGATGGCGTGAAAACCCAGTTCAAGCGCATCAGGATCGTGTTCAACAAGCAGGGCATACAGGATGTCGAGGAAATAAATACATGATACATTAGTCGCGTCGGTGTGGATGGGGGATCTCCCAACACCCGCACAACCTGCATGGAAACTTTTTTTGTGCATCCATCACTTTCCCAGCTATTGTAATTGTGAAGTGAGCATGATG
>WJJB01000337.1 GCA_014729935.1 Candidatus Bathyarchaeota archaeon
CGTTTCCGCCATCCTGTTAAAAAACCGCGTCGAGAACGCCGTTACCGCCGGCACTTGACGCGCGTCACGATCACGCGGGGTTTCCTCTATCGACCCCCCGGGCAAGATGTCCAACTTTGCCCACCATTATAGATAGAGTTACTCGCACTTGATGATTTTTTTTGCCACGATGGTGGCAGGTCCGAGAATTCCAACTGGCATGCGTTTCCTTTTCTTGTAGTGCTTCCAACGCTTGTCCCTCTTGCCATAACCCACCAGGAGGTTCCGCAACGTTCCAGTTACCGTTACTTGAATGTCAAATGAATTGGAATCATCTTGCAATCCAGATATTTCAACCTTGTATGGAGGGACCAGTATTGGTGGGAATGGTTTGCCATTCACGGTGATTTCAGCGACGTCGTGTACCTTTCCCAAGTCCAAGGAGAGATGGATGTCATGGTCAAAATACCCGTCAGGTAGGGTGATTTTCGTGGTATATGTTCCCGGACCGCAGCTTCCTTTCAAGCTCTTGATATCCCGCCAGTCCTTCAATCGATCGAGTATTTCCGTGATCACTTCAGTAGTGCCGTCAATGTCCCGATGCTGGACGTCTAGCTTCCATGCATGAATGGGCATTACTGGAGGTGGTTCCAGAACGATGGTGGACTCGAACTTCCTTCCATCCTTGAATACTCCCGAATATTTCCCAGGTTTGCAAGTCAAGGCTTGAAACGTTCCAGTGTCCTTTCGCGTTACTTGGATACTTGCATGATCCACGTGTGTTAATGATGTACCTGCACATGATTCCTCTGGTACGAACATAATCATCTTGGAACCATAGGGTGCTAGCGAGATGGGAATGGTGGTGCGAGTCTGGCTACTCGTGATGGATATCTCCACGTACTCCTTGGGTACCGAGACGGCGCTGGAAAACACAGGCATGAGACGTGCTTCTCCCGTCCACGGATCCAGCTCGAATGGAATCTTGCCAGCTTCCCAGAAACGCAAGTGTAAATCCAGAGGTTCTTCCCGCCCCGAACGAATGAAATACACGCTTTTATCCCCCACGTCCTTGCAAATGTATTGCAATCGCTTAACTGGTCTCTGGTAATCGATACCAGGTGGGATGAGTAACTTCTCCTCCAAGAAAAGTCCCAAGTCGTCGCCCTCCTCCAAGAAATGGAACTTGGTATCTAGCTTTCCCATGATGTGCTTGATTTTCTCATCATTAATTTCATGCTCCAGGAATCCTGGTTGTCCATCTGGCACGTCACCGTAGAAGATCACATTCACGCCCCTTTCCACGATGGAATCGAGAAACCGAGCAAGTTTCAACGTGATCCTTGTCGTGAACGGGAAGATGATTGCATCGAACCGGGCATCACCACATGCGAGTTGCTTGTTATCCACGTTCCCTTCCAGTAATACCTCCTCGTTGACATGGGCGTAGAAATATCCCCGTTCCATTACCTTGTCACCTACTTGCTGGTGCTTCAAGGTCATCTTGTCGATGTTGCTTTTCACCCGGTTCATCCACCAGACGATGATGCCACTTGGGGGCTTTCCATCATACCCCTCCAAGTATCCACCACCAAGATCCTCGTCCTTGAGGTACTTGTAATCATAATTGAAATGCGGGTAAAAAATGCCAATATTGCATCGAATCTTTCCCTGCTGGAGGAGTGATTGGCACCGGGTCACGTAATCATTGATTAATGGGAAATACTTCCAGAACGAGTTATTTTCATTCAGGTTCGATGAATAGTCCGGAGGGCTCCACGGGTAATGCCCTGGAAACTCTTTCCACGGGGCGGCATACGGGAATCCGTGATAAATAACTTGGTTGATGCCAGAGACGAACAACCGGTCCACGGCAACCTTCCACTTGAGGGGCGTGGTCATGTAATCACGTTGCATCCACACCAGTGATTCAGAGGATACGATGGGTTTCTGGTACACGATTCCTGCCGATCCTGCTAGTTTCAAGAAATCAAGCACACCACCGGCGAATAACTGCTCGGTTTCAGGAATGTCTGCTTGACCATATGCCTTGAGAAGATCGGCCCTGAATCCGTATGTCTGGATGCGATGCTTGATGCCATGTGGTGCTCCCCATCGGGAAACGGCACCACAATAATTTTCAGCAAATAAATCCGATAAGGTGTGCTCCCAGTCATGCCGTATCCGTTCACCATCTTGCGCTACGAAATCGAAGCATGGCTTCAGGTTCTGGAACACCACATGCAGGAACTGGTTATCCCGGTTTGGAACGAAATTCACGGGAAGGTACTTTCGAACGTCATATCCCCTGCGGTCTTCGAACTCCTTGAAGAAGGTTCCTGTCCAGAACCACTCCGAGCCTATCTCTTGGGAGTCCGTGAAGATAGCCCGGAGGGTTTCACCCATGTATGGCTTGAATCGTTCAATGGCAGGACCTAGGTGTCCGTCAAGGAAGCGCTTGACCTTATTTCTATCGAACATATCGACAACCAAGCTTTCAGCCCGTGGATCTGATTTCGCATCAGAAATCGGGGTCATGCCAGACGGACCGCGATAAATGGTGAATATTTGCCATTTCCCCTCTGGAACGTCCCAATGCAATATCCCATGATCATCAACGAGATCGGAAATATCGGTAGCGGTGGAAATATCCAGTGTCTTTGCACGGGGTCGCAAGAAATGCATCTTGGTTGAGGATTTGATGGGTTTCACTGCCACGGTAGCAAGTGGTTTGAAGGACGCGAGCCATTGATCCCGGTTTTCCGTAACCCAAGATGCGAGGATGCCCCCCATGAATTTCTTGATGAGATTTTGCTTCTTGTAAAACGTATTTAGCTTGATGGGAGGCACTGGTTCATCCAATCGCTGTGGTCCTTCCACCATGGTCGTGCCCATGAGAAGAGTGCGAAGGGAATCATCCATTGGTACCCAGCTTCCTCCAGGAGGCCATGAGGAAGAAACAGTGAGGTCAACAATCATTCCCAGTTCCCGTGCCTTTTCCAGCACGATTTCCACCATATCGTAGTATGCAGGGTTTGGCGCAAATCTGTGTTTCAGTTCATGGTTCGGGCTTGGCGAGCCGATGAGAAATGCTTGTATTTCAACTCCCCCGAATCCGCTTGCATCCAATTCCACCAATTCCCTTACTAACTCTTCCCCGTTAACATCCAAGCCAGGCCACCACCAACGAACCATTGGCCTGTGCTTCTTCTCCGGTTCCTTCCACGAGCTCCAATCCATCATGTTTACTCACTCTTCGTTCTCTTCATGTGAATGATGCATCCCGGGTAAAAAGACTTTTTCACGAAATGGTGATATATTTCTCCCAGATTGTTGGACTGAATGCTAGCGTGATTCGTGTTGACACGTGCCGGGACACATCTAAAAGATATTGCAAAGCAAGTGGGAAGTATTATGTGGCACCGCCACATAATGATGGATAAGTTTTTAAGGAATGATTCCCCTACTTCTCTGGGAATACATTACACCACTAAACTCTTGTAGGCAGTAAATATGACGGTAAGTCAGGATAGAACCGGGAACGTAGATTTCTCCGATATCAAGAAAGGGCTTCAATCGGTAATAGATGCGCTCAAGAACCTGGAAAAGAAATCAGATGATGACGAGGACCTGTTCACCCGGATCTCGAAAGTTGCAAATTGTGGCAAGGATCACCTGTGAAATGGTAGATGCCTTGGATCAAAGGCAAAGGTATCATGAATATTTCAGCAGGCAACC
>WJJB01000338.1 GCA_014729935.1 Candidatus Bathyarchaeota archaeon
CCTCAATGGTCCCCCATCCCCACCAATTCTAATTTCCTTCATCCACTTTTTTCTCTCCCGCGCCCGTGTCCCGAGATCCCCCTGCATGGATTCCCTCACGCAGCCTGGTCTTGCAATAGGCAACAAAATTTCGTGCACCCCCTTTGTCCAGCAAATGTTCACCGTCTCCCTTGGAAATCCTGAGAAGGAGGTCCTCGGGTATCCTGTTTCGGGTGAGATTGATCATGGTTATCGAATCGAGCGATTCCAAGTGCTCGATGGCGCCAATCTCGTTGGCGCTGAGATCGAGTTTCTTCAACGCGCGCTGCTTCCCCAGTCCAGAAATGGCTTGGATGGTGTTATGGGACAAGTCCAACACTTCCAGCTGGGGATTGCCATCCAATGCAGGAATGGAAGTTAACTTGTTCAATGATGCGTTAAGTGTCATCAAACCGGGGCACGTTTCAAGGCCATGGATGGTTTCCAGCTGGTTGCGATTCACGTGAAGATGACGCAATGCGGGAAAATCCTTGTGAAGCGTGATGCTCTTTAGCCTGTTTCCTGCCAAATCAAGCATTTCCAACCCGGGTGGTAGGGGGTCATCATCAAGCTCTTCGATGTGGTTTCCTGCCAAGATCAATCGTTTCACGCCACTAGGGATGGCACTCGGCACCTGTTCGATCTGGTTCCACCCGAGATTCAAGCGCTCGAGGTTGGATAGATCATTCAAGATGTCGGGTATGTCCAACAACTGGTTATCGGCAGCACCCAGTTCTTTCAGGTTGGGAAGAGATTCAATGCCATCGAGAGATTCGAGCTTGTTACTATCGAGTATTAATCGTTCGAGCCTCTCGTGATTATCGCCCCCCACCCCAAGGGAGTCCAAGGAATGTATCTTGTTCCTGGAAAGATCCATTTCCACCAAGCGATCGAGATGCTTCAAGTCCCGCACTTCCTTGATGTGATTGTTCTTGGCGGAGATGGACTTCAAGCTTTTCAGTGAAGCCGGGACCTCCAAGATTTCGATGCCGGTTCTCTCGATGGCAAGTCCTTTCAAATTTTGGAGATTTTCGAGTCCGGTGATCTCATCCATGGATGTGATATCCCGGTTCTTGATCTGTAGCCATCCTTGGTTCACGGGGATGGGATTCCCATGCACCCGGACGAATCCTTCAGGGAATTGATCTTCGAGCTTATCATCGCTGGTTGCACGCAATTCTCCAAGAATGGGTGGTTCGTCTCCGGCAATCACTGCAGCAAAGGTTTCACCTAGAACCGTGCTGATCTTCAAAAGATTATTCAATTGCCCATCATCCAAATCCCTCGCTCCCGGGATGATTTTCCTGAAGTTGTTCCGATGTCGCTCCCTTGCACGTTCCAAATTGTCTTTCATTGCAGCGATTTTTGCATCCACCTTGGCAATCAATTTCCGTTTTGGATTTGAAAGCGTTCCATTCCCCATATTTCCCCCCATCATTCTAGAGACGTGTTTAGATTGCTCGAGTATTTGTCTCACTTTCTTGACGAACCCGGGGATGGCTTCCTGCAGGAGCTCATCATCGAGCAGTTCCTGCAACTCATTCCTGGAATCCCTCCCCGTATTCACGAATTCGGTAAATTGCTTGAACTTCTTAGTGAGAGCTTGTAACTGTTCATGATTTTCGGGATCATCCCCAGAAGTCTTCATGATCTTTTTGACGAGATCTCCTATCTTGCCCTTGGATGCTTTAGGCCCGGTTTCTATCGATTCTTGCGCCCCCGTTATTTCTCGGGATTCATCCCTGAACATCTGGGAAAATGTAATACACTGCTCTAGCAGGCTCCTGAATGCCCGAAGCTGTTCCGGGGGAAAAATATCTGGCAATCGCGCGTCCATCCCGTGGATGAGCTCCTGGTATGCCTCCAATGGTGCATCTTCCTCCAAGAGGCGTTTCATTGCCTCAAGAAACTCGATAACCTTTTCCATGTTTCGGAGTATCTGTGGGTTTATCATCGGAGCAAATCACCGTCCCCAGGATGCCACCACTGGATTAACCATACAGCGGTTCGCGCAAAGTGGCAGGGATTGGCAACAGTATTTGGTTGGGAATGTTTTTCAAGGTTTTGGCTCCCAGCCATGGTCTCATCTAATCGTGCTGGTGGTTGTTTAATCCATGCGTGAGAGCAGTTCCCGCCTCTGTCGAGATCGTCAAGATGATACGTCTACCTGAGTTGCATCGTGAAATCTCCATCGAACTATGGGAGCAATCGTCGATGGTCCCGCGCCCCTCCATTTGCCTTCCCGGTCACCCAAACCACGATAACCAGGGTGCCATGCATCTTGACATGCGGCTAGCTAGATGCGATGGGATAAATTTCTTATGTCATGCCTTTCTTGATGGGGGATAGGAGTCGAAGGAAGTTTTCAAGCCTGCGGGTGGGTTTGCTGGGTTATCAAATAAAGCCCGTGCTTGGATATCGTGAAGTGCAGGGCAATTCCCATCGGTGGTCCTTCGGCAGGAGATGCATCAACATGACATCGCAAATACCCGACATCGTGCGCTTCAATGGCAAGGAATACGATCTCGCGGGATATGATGGCGGGGGATTATTCGATCCCTTGGATTACATCGTGAACACGAGACCTGCGAGCACGGCATGCTGGCGGGGCTTCCAAGTTTCTTACGAGGTCATGAATGACAAGTTCATTGTTGACGAGCTCAAGATCAATTCTACCAGCTCCCCTCCCCCGATCAATGACATCCTCCCCCGGAAGGTGGAAGTACCGTCCATGTTTACCCACGTGTACGAGAATCTTGATTTCATCGTTGATTTCACGGGAAAGCTGGTCATCGGACGGGAATTTATCCAATCCATGTACGTGCATATGGGGTTCCACGGGGCGGATTGCTACAAGGATGCACACCAGTTCACGGTGGAACATGGGATCATTGTTTCGCACGTGAACATTTCCGAGCAGATGGCCCACCGCCGGAAGGAAGGGAGGTCTTGCAAGCCCAAGTCCCCGTTCGTGGAAGAAGGTGGCGATGGTGATGTTGAGAATTGGGTCAGGAAACGCTTTTCCCGCAGGATCGATGAAAGCTAATCGTCGAAAGTTAATGCAACCCGGAACCTTTTTTTGCATGGAGGCTTCACCGGTCACGCAATGGCGCGCTATCACGGTCGATTGAGCAAGACTGATCATGGCTTGAGTATCAATACCTCACTATCATCGGGCAGCTCGCAAACATATGATATCCCCCTTGAAGAGCTCTTGGATGATTTCATCGATAGGGAAGTATCCATAGAGATCCACAGGCTGGTGCCCTTTGACCTGGACGACAAGGACGCCCGAGATGGTGAGGCTGGTGAATGACATGAGCGGTGAGAAAATCAATTTTGGCGTGGTGGGTCTTGGTGGCAGGGCACAAACCTTGATCGCCATCATCTTGGATCATCCCGGGGCAAACTTGGTTCACTTGTCTGACATCAAGCAACCCGTGGTGGATCGAGTCTTGGCTTCCATTCCCGAACCTCGCCGATCGAAGATACATGGCAGCACCGAGTATCATGAATTGCTCGATGATGAATCCGTGGATGCCGTGGTCATCACGACCCCCGATGGCCTGCATGAGCGGAATGCCATCGATGCCTTCAACGCTGGAAAGCACGTGTTCTTGGAAAAACCCGCAGGGATCAACTTGGAAGAATGCGATAACATCCTGCGTGCTGCAAGAGACTCTGGCAAAAAATTCCAGATTGGTTACCAAGCAAGGCATATCCCGTTCTACCAATCGATCAAGCGCATCGTGGATCTCGGCGAGCAGGGGCCGCTTGGACGGTCCTTGTTCGTGCAAGCCAACGAGTTTTATTATGGGGGGTATCATTACTTTCGCAGCTGGTGGCGCTTCCGTGAGAAGGTGGGTGGCGTCATGATACAGAAGATCTGCCATGATTTCGATTTTCTCCAATGGGCATTCGGCAAACCCGAGAAAATCTCTTGTTTTGGTTCAAACATCGAGTTCACAAAGGGGAATGCACCGACAGGAAGCACGGCAACCATCTGCAGGGAGTGTCCCCCTGAACAGCGTTGTCCTTATTTCGTGCAGGATGACGAGACTCGGTCCACCAAGACCGACCAGTGTGTTTACAATGCCGATCACGACATCATGGATAATACGCAAACCTTGATTCAATTCGAAAATGGCATGGTGGCGTGTCTTGGTATGCATTTCTTCCCGTCCAAGGCGCAAAACAGCAGGTTCATCAAGATCTCAGGATCGAAGGCAGATCTCTGGGGGAAGGTAAAGGAAGATTACATCCTTATCAACCCTCGCTTCGACCGCAGCGAGAACCAGCGGGATGCAATCATGTACAAGGTGCCACCCCGGACGGATCGTCCTGCCAAGTTCTTGTTTGACGAGCTCATCGAGGGGATCCTTACAGGCAAGGAGGTGGAACCAGGGGTTCAGGGTGCTTACTGGTCCATGCTCATGGTGGTTGCCGCGCAGCAAGCCTTGGAAACCTGCCAAGTGGTGGAAATTGAAGATCTCGTTCAAGAATACCCCTTCCCGTTTGAGTGACGTGGAATCTTGCGGCCTTTTAACCCATAAAGGAAGTCCCCGCCCGGAACTGAACTGGACTAAAGGGCTGGGTCAACGCCGCAAGATTCACCTTCCTCTCGTGCCTTATCGTCTTGGTAGCCATGCGATGCGAGGTTGATGGAGGAAGCCATTCCGTCTTCACGCTTACCTCCTATCATGCTTGTTGCGTGAAGCATCGGCGGAAACTATTCGATACGGGGGACAATATCACGCGACTGAAGGGGATCAACATCGAGGTGTCAAAGAGGTACGACGTGGATATGATCAACCAGGAAATGGCAAGGTGAGAACCATACCTTCCTGGTTACCACATGGCTAATGCAAGATCGCCATGCAGGTGTTTCAAAAAGGAGAAAAAGGGAAAAATCTCTAGGTGTTGATATCGATATTGATGTGGACAATTGCATTCATGTAACGCGTGGTGCCTTCGTTTAGTACCTCCTACCCCCGCCTCGTGAACGCCCGCCACCACCGAAACCGCCATAACCCCGGTCTTGTCGTGGAGCGTGCTCAGTCACGACGACATTCACTGCTTCTGGTCCTTTTTGTCCTTCCTGAACATCAAATTCAACCTTGTCACCCTCGTTCAAGGTGGCAAACTCGTCTGCTTCCTTAACTATGTTCGAATAGTGAATGAAAACGTCGTTTTCCTCACCATCTGGCGTGATAAAGCCATAGCCTTTTCGGCTATTGAACCATTTAACCGTACCTGTGGTCATGTTCTTAACCTTGTCGCTATACTTGATATTTAACCGCGAGCTCCTACTTGAACCAGTAAACCATGATAGCGCTGGATTTCACGGGTGGCAAGCCGGGTTGCCCGGGTTGAGCTGGAGTACCATTTATGATTATGAAGGTTTGTGGTAAAATCAACTACGTAAATTACCTACCATGGCGTGAATGCCGTGGCGGGCGCGCGCTACCACCATCCACCATTCCAGCCATGGCTTCCACAACGCGTGGCATTTCCCAAGCATGATCTTGCTAGACGTTTCATGGCACGATCAGGCTGGCAAAGATCACCTTGTGGCATTACTTGCAACCATGCATGTCGTGATGGATGCTATTCATCACTAGATCGTCCCGTTCCGTGAGCACGCGTGGCTGGTAAAATTTACGATGACCTGGAGCAACTGCCGGGAGGCGTGAGAGCCCGCGATCTCCTGTAGGTGCAAGTGGTTGCAACGGTGCTGCCGGAAGGTACAAACAAGCCTCTCAACCTTTCCACGGACTAGTTCAGGCACAGGCATTGCCATCTATCCCTGCCTTCCTGCATCGAGCATTTCCAGCAACGATTCAATGCGCAAGAAAACACCCTCTTCATTATATTTGCGCACGTCCGCGTGGTCCACGTCAATAAGGATCGTGGGGATTCCAAGAGTTTCAGAGATCTTTTCCTTCAGGTCGAGTTGCATCAGGCTATACACCTTGCAACTCCGGTTGCTCGCGAAGATCACCGCATCGATGCTCATCTTCTCGATGATTTGCCTCATGGCCTTGAAACGCAACTCGAGACCATAGGGGCAGACCGAGAAATTCTGGATTCTTGCCAGGTATTCGAGCGGATCGGTATTACCTTCGTAGGGATAATGCTCGAAGCCACCCTCGATGGTTCCGATGCATGAGGTGTAGGTGGCATGAACTAAATTGGCATCCATGGCTGCAAGGCGGGTGCTCATGGAACGAAGCTGGTGCCACGGGGCAATGTTATCCCACAGTAACCGGTATCGCTCGTTTGGGACAGGGAAGATTCCATTTTCCATGTTTTCAAGGGTCTCCCGTGCGAGTAACTTGTAGTGTTCCACGATATCAGGTTGGGTACGCATTACCACGAATGGTGCCATCTGGGCGAACGTGTCGAAGGCAGTCAAGCCGGATGGCTCGTGTTCGGCACATTGCAAGTACTCCTTCCAATATCGTGTTGCCTCGTTCATGTTCTTGACGGCATCGCGCACTTTCTCGATATCGCATTCCTGTCCGGTGAGTTGCTCCATTTTGGCTATCAGGTTTTGGAATTGCCCGACAAGGAATGATGTATCTGCAGGTGCTTGAGGCTCGTAACAAAAGGGGGCATCGATGATGGCATGTGGGGTCCCAAGTTTCCTGTGGTACACGTCAAACCACTTCACCAGCAAGGAGCAATTATTGGTATCCGATAGGAGTAAATTGGGCTTGGGAAGTCCACCCACTGGTGAATCACAGGCGCCACCAAACTCGGTTCCCAAGTCAATGCGTGCGTAAGAACAAATATCCATGGAATACCCCAAGTTCTCTGCCTTTTTAGCGAGGGGAACCCCTGCTCCTTTACTCGCCGACATGGCAGCATGATTTTCTGGGATGGCAACCACTACATTCTCGAAACCAGCCAGAATTTCCACGGGCGCACATATTGAAGCCCAAACCACGAATGCACCGTCCTTGGCAGCCATTGCAAGTTCATGGTAGTGTTGTTTCAGGAGCTTGGATAAGCGTTCGGCTGAAGGGGTTTTCCTTCGACGTGCGCCCTTTCTTTCAAGGTTTGAATGTTCAGCGTTCATCCATCTTCCCCTCTTGTTGTTTTTGCAGGACCTCTGCGAAGGCTTCGATGCGATTCACGTGCTGTGCAAGCCCATCACGGTCATCATGGGAGAATTCAAGTCGCAAGAGCGATAACCCCCTATCCTTGACCAGTTCCTCGATGAATGGCAATTCCAAGTACTCGTACTCGCAAAATTTTTCACCGAGGAAGATCATGCCCCGTGCACCCGTTTCTTCGATCATTTTTTCGAGATACGCGATCCTGGCATCACTTGCATGCAGCAAGGTGGGACAAGGGCAATGATCCCGGTAGAAATCAATGTAGTAATCAATAAGACTGGTTATCTCACCATTAGGCATGCTTGCATGAGCTCGATGCAGCGCGGCAATGTCATTTCCCACCACGGTAAATCCGGCCGCGTCTATCGTGGCAGCAATGGAAGGTGGCGGGGGCAAGATCCCCGTGATGATGACACCTGGATTTTCGTGCATTTCCGGTTCATGCCCGGAGTGCTCGATGGCTCGCTTGAATGCAATGATTTGCTCCTCCACGGGAAGCAAATTTGCATCTAGATGCACCTCTACTTGGCTCGCGAAGGACATTCTACCCTGCCTTACCATTTCCTCCATTTTCAATGCCAATGCCCGCATCTCCCGATATAATTCAACGC
>WJJB01000339.1 GCA_014729935.1 Candidatus Bathyarchaeota archaeon
ACTTGATATTTAACCCACGCACCGCACCGGCTGTACCGTTAATTTCCTTCCCGCTACTGGCATATTTGGGTGCATGGGAGATATGCCCGCCCGAAGGAATTGGCATTGCCATCATTTTCCCGTTGGGGGTCGTGGTCGCCGTGTATACCGCGATATTTGCTACCACACCCGAAATCGGTCGGACATCGGAAAAATCCGCCCGCCAGTATTTCCTCGCCAATTCACCGCATATTAATTCCACCTGATCCATGTACTCGCATCCCGCGTACACCCTTTGCCCCGGCCATCCTTCTGCATACCGGTGTGAGAAATCGCACATGGTCGCAAGCCTTACCGCCCGTGAGGTAATATTCTCCGACGCGATCAACGGGATTGCCCTCCCGAAAAATTCATGGTGTTTCTCGATCAGCGCGTTTACCCTTTCAACATAATCTTCTTGCATACGATCAACCTTGTAATATGGCGATGGAATGTAAAAAAAATCTTATCTTTTCCCCAGGGAAGCAAGTATTCATGGTATGCCCATGGCTCTGTTTTCTTTCCCGATCGAAAAGGAATGCCATTGCGGGTAAAATCTATATATGTCTGGAACATGTTATACCCGATCATCATGGTGGTAAAAGCTATTGACACCGATACGCTTTTCAAGGAGTGGCTGATGAATGCGGACTTGAAAACCCTTGAAGAGTATTTCAAGAAGCGAAAGGTTGACTTCAAGCGAGACCATGTCTCGGTGGGGGAAACGGTTAAGGAAGTGCTGAAATTCATAGCGATCTACTTCGAGAAGGATGTCTCTAAGGTGATGCCTGACTCGGGAAAGAGCACCATCGAGCAGGTACCTGCACACAAGCTCGAAAAAGTAACTTTTTTCGATTTCAAGGGTAAGAACGTGGAATTGGAATCATGGAAGCATGATCGGGAAGTCCCGTTTTTTTCTACCCTCAAGGAGATGAAATGCCCAAAATGTGACGGCAAGGGATATGCTGCTTGCAAGTCCTGCCAGGGAAAGGGTCATGTGAGTTGCAAGAATTGCGACGGCAAGGGTTCCGTCACGTGTAGCAGGTGCAAGGGGAAGAAAACCCAGGAAATTTATGTCGATGTGATCGATGCAACTGGCAAGAAGGATCGAGCTATCAAAAAGGTCCAATGTCCTGATTGTTTCGGCCAAGGAACACAAAAATGCGCGGTCTGTGGTGGAACGAAGCTTGTTGCTTGCAAATCCTGTAGCGGGCGGGGCTTAGATTCATGCAGCGAGTGCAAGGGTCATGGCATCTATTACCAGTACGAGGTGAAAACCATCCCCGTGAAGCAATCAGGCAAGGAGGCAGAAGTATTCCTCACGAAGAGCGTCGAGAAATTCATATCGCCAAAGATGGTCGAAAAATCACTTGCGAAGAGGGATCTCAAGGGCATCGTCGTGAAGAACTACAAGGACTTGAACGAGAAGAAACTCAAGCCCGAGCTCAATTTCTGGACAAAGGATAGCAACAAGGTATGCAAGGTGGCACAGAAGGCATATAAATCCCTCGAGAAATCAAAAATAATTAAGAAGGGAACACCGATCATCGTGCTTCCAGCACTGCAATTGAATTGCCAGAGCGTGCGCAAGAAGAAATTTGAGATCTTTGGTATCGGCACGCTCGATTCATTCGTTGTCTTGGATCACGATTTCGAGTGAGATCCCCATTTTTTCATTCATTCCCCTTTCATTTTTCACGAACGCGTGGTTTCATCCAGGTATAATGGTATTGGAAAAGAAAAAAGGTGTCATGTTTCCTTGAAAACAATATCTATATCAAAAAAAGAAAAGGGGATGAAAAAAACCAGGTATCACGTCCAAGTCATGATGTGGAGTTCCGTGGTTGAAATCGTCGAATCATCCACGATCAGTTGGATGTAATACACCAGTTCCACGTATTCAGCACCTGTTATATCCAATCCAAGAAGAATGGTGGTCCCGTAGGTCGATTGGGTGGCTAGATCTTCATTTATCACGGTCGCGTTGATACCACCATTACCATTATGGTATGGATCGTTGGTGAAGTTTTCTCCCGGAATGCTCGGGAATCCCGGCCTCCCGAACGAAACATTGTTCGTGTTGGAATAAAACACGGATATGTTCACCTTGACATTCTTGGCAGGATCTCCGAAGTTCGTATTGTTATTCAGGAGATTTAACTGCAAGCTGGCATTTTCCCCGTTACTCGCGTTTGCCGGAAGCGTGAATGACAACACCACGTCATCGGCAGTGATATTTTGCTGGGGATAATTGCTCGATTGGAATCGAATGGTCTCCAACGGGGATCGAATGAAGATGGTATCATTTGAACTGGCATAATCCAAGGTGACAACGAACCTGAACTTGAGATCCTTGTAGGAGAAATTCCCGATGGGTAGATCTACTTGCGCAACCATTCCCTTCGTTTCCGTTGGATTCAAGGTGAAATTCGCAATGGTGTAATTGGTTCCCGGGCTTTCCGAGTACCCTGCGGGGTCCAGCGTGAAGTTGTTTGCGGGGAACCCGCTCGTGCTTCCGTTCACGTAGACATTCGCGTCTTGCGAGTAGACCGTCATGTTAACCCCAACCTGGCCTGGGTCCCAGGAGTAATTTTCGATCAGGTTAGTGGTGCTAATGGTGATGTTGGCAAGGTTCGGGGATGTTACCGACTCGGTGATAGTGTAGCTGAAATCTATGTCTTCCTCGCCATATTCCCCAGGATCGGGATGAAGTTCCTTGAGAATGTCGAAAACCTCGGCGGTGTTATTCCCGTATATAACTTCGTCGGGATCCAAGCCATTCACCGCACCCACGTAATTTAACTCCTGCAAGCCACTTGGGGTGGTGC
>WJJB01000340.1 GCA_014729935.1 Candidatus Bathyarchaeota archaeon
ATTTTACCCGCTTCAGTTTCGGTGGCAAGGAAAATCCACCATAGGATGAAAGGAGCCGTGAAACATGGTATTTCCTATAATGGATCATTGGGAGGAACCCGGGTCACCATGATACGAACGCACATCGGCACACCGGCTACCTCCGTGATCATGGAAACCCTTGCCAGGATTAAACCAGAAATTATCATTCGCATGGATTATGCTGGTTCCCTTGTTAAAGAAATCCCTGTTGGAAGCTCCTGCGTTGTTTCAGGTGCCATTGCTGGGGATGGTACCTCCCTCCACTACCTTTATGCCCGGGATAAAGCACGTGATCAATTCACGCGCATTTCCACGAAAGAATCCCATCAACAAGCAACACGTCGTCAAATTGGTGAGCAGGTCGATCCGATCATGGAAGCATATCCCGTTGATCTCGATGGATGTGCATTACCTTGCGATGGCACGCTCCATGATTTGGCACATGAGCAGGCTCTTAAAATAGGGATGGATCTTCATGATACCATCACATGGACCACGGATGCGCTTTTCTTGGAAACTCCTGAAAAAGTGAACGCGTGGAGAAGCCATGGTGCAAATTGCGTGGACATGGAAACGAGCTTGATATACCTCCTTGCAAGGGAACACGGCATGAAAGCGATAGCACTGCACGTCATTTCTGATAATTTAATTACCGAAAAAGCATTTTACAAGCTCGATAGAATCAATCCCGCGCTGGAACCTGGATTGGAAAGAACCCTCTCACTATTGGAGGGATTGGTTGGAAGATTGGATTAATGGCATGCATTATTTAGATTATTCGGACTTTAGTTTTCCTGTTCATATTCTTCATTCTCATTAGATCCCGAGCCTCCTCCAGGGCTTCAGTATCATCCAATACAAATTTCCCATGGAGTGGTGATTTCCTAGCGATGAAAAGCAGGGATTTGTACATGGGAAGTGAGAAGAGCTTTCCAGGCCCGCTCATCCGGGTGGCTTTACGCAATACCTCGATATTTCCATCATCCCATGCCCCGAAAACCCCCGTTAGTGGAAAATACACGAAGAATGGGATGATGAGTATGAAAATAATCACGAGTGGAATAAGCGCAATGATGGTTCCAAAAGCCCTGTTCATCGGATTGAAGATGAAATGAACGTATGCCAACCCGATGCCATAAACTACAAGTGTTGCCAATCCTGGTGCAAAGAATGCCTGATATACCGGGATATCGAGCTTGATCACCCGCTTATTGATGAAAACGTAATTGATCACCACTTTCGTAATGATGGCGGGTAGTTCTCCACACGGGATCAACCAAGCAATTGATAAAATCCCAAAGCGCTGCGGGATTCGTAACCACGATAAGAAAATGAACCAAGAAAGGATAGCTAATCCCGCTTCCAAGAATTTCATGATCATCTGGAAATTAATATGTCCTGTTCCCGTAATGGTGTTCTCGCTGAAATTATTATAAGGTTGCTGAATCTCACGAATCATCTTCGGGAAGATGAAAACCACGCTGAGTATGTAAAATTCAAGCCCGATGGCAACTAAAATGGGTTCCATAACGAGAATGAGGACAGAAAGAATGGAAAACATGAAGCATTGGATCAAGCCAGTGTACCGCCAGGCCTGCCCAAGGATGTACCGTGCGAGCTTTTTCTTGCCATTGAAGAATGCCTCGCTGATGCTCCCACCGAGATTTAGGGTCCAACTCATCAAGCTTCCAATGCTACCAGCGAATCCCGCGAAGGCTGTATATGTTGTGTATTGGGGAACGTATCGAAGCCATAGTAACAGAGAGAGAAAAGTCTCGAATCCCCACACTAACCCAGGTGCGCCAGATTTTATGCCCCATATCAAGCATTGTTTGAGCAAGTCCCGGTCAAAGTCATGGCCGAAGCAATCCTTCACGCTATAACCGTAATCCTTCATGATAGTTTGGAAGAACCTTGCGGAGAACATCGTGGCAATGAAATCATCAATATACAAGCCAATGGTCGCTCCGATGGCAATACCCATAATTTCTCCGACATCAGGATTTCTTGAGCCAATATACCTGCCAAGAAGCACGAATCCAATCTCCGTAAAGCGTTGAAACAGCTCTCCCGATATGAAGTTCAGAATTGCCGTCTTGTGATATTGCTGGAGCGTATTTAACACGTTCCTAAAAACTCCAAGGAAGCCGGGATACTGCGTGGTGGAATAGATAATCATGATCCACACTGCATATGATAGCTCGATTTTTGGAACGTAAAACAACGCAAATAGCGAAATTGAAGTTGTCTGAATCAAACCAGTGATCATTTGATACCATATAAAATATTGAATGTACTGCAACATTTTCTCTGGTTGTTTGATGTTTGCTTCCCCGATGAACCGGTTCATTATATTTGCCGTCCCTAGATCGAACGCGGTGAAGAAAAGCGTGAAAATCCCAGTAGCAGCAGCCTTGTATCCATTGGATTCGGGGAAGGGATACAAAAAGGACCATAAGAAACCAGTAATTGCTATTCCGGCTATCAAGGTAAGTAGATATAACGGTAAATTATAAAAAAAACCTGCAAGAGGGCGATGGAAGCCTATATTCTCCCATAACTCGCTTTTCGTGAGGTTCGAGACACTATCAGTTTCTTCTTGGCGGCCATTAATTCCCGGGTTTTGTTTCATCCTAAACCCCCCGAGGAAACCACTTCCTTTAGCATGTTTTCGATCTTGAAGGATAATGGTTTAGTGCGAGATGCAATGACGAGGGCATCGATGTAGTGCGTTTTCGGCAGCCGGATATGCTTGCGGTTGGTCTTGGGTTCTTTGAGCAATGGTCTAGTTTTCTTGATTTCTATTGCACTGGTGTATTTAAAACCCGTGATGTTGCTGTGCTCCTTGAAATAGGTTTCCCGTTCTTCCAACCAGTGGTTCCAGCACCACCGCTTGCACCCAAGCGTCTTGGCGAGCAGCTCTTCTTGCGCCGCATTCGGGTAGATCCGCGCCTTCACGGCAAGTTCGACGATCACTATCCTTGCCATTGGTCTCGTCGCTTAAAAATGGATCGGGAGTGTCGGATTCAAATTGATTGACATCCTAAACCAGCCTCACCATTTGATTGGCGCCTATCTTTCATGATACTTGCGGAAGGCTGCGCGAAGGCACATAGCTTGAAAAAGCAGTCGCGGTGGGGGAAGTGCCACGCATACCGGGACATGAACAAGTTTTTCCCGCCGTTCATGCGATGCCCCACTCAGCCGAAACGCTTGCCATGTTCCCCCGTGCGTGGCAGAACAACTGCGTGAGTGAGCGACCGGGATGTGGATAAGGGGAACGCGCAAGAGAGAATTCCTCCACCAGGTCGACTGGGAACACCGGATCCCGAATTTATTTACGCTGGCGTGATCAACGAGGGTGGAAATTGATTGGGGGTGAATCAAAATGTGAACAGAGTTGGGATCCGGCTTCCCCCGATACTAAGGAAGTAGCGGTTTTTCTTTCGCGAAACTGATAAATAATATCTCGGCACTTTCTCACGTAAGACTCCTGATTGAAGAGCCAATTTAGCTATTGGTGGAAGAAAATCTCATTGATCTTCTCATCAGCTTTCGGATCATTGGGATCTCCTATCCATTCAATAGTTTTGTTTAATATGACCAACCGCTCGCAATTATCCCGCAGTAATCTGAGATTATGGTTGATTTCAATAATAGTTAACTTTTCTTTTTCATGTAACCTGCCGAGTAAATCTATCAGGTCTTGAGCGATCTTGAAGTCAAGGGCGCTTGTTGGTTCATCCAACAACAAGATATCAGGTTCCTTGGCGAGAGCCTTGGCTATCAAGACCTTTTGCTGTTGGCCCCCAGAGAGATGACCAATGGGACGATTGGAAAAGTTCTCCATGCCAACAACCTCCAAGCATCTCATCACTTGTTCCTTATCCTCCCTTGTAAATCGTGAAAACACCTTGTGGGACGGGGCACGGCCCATCCGGACGATATCCCACACGCGAGCGGGAAAATTTCGATCGATGGTAAATCTTTGTGGGACGTATGCAATTTTATCTTTCCAAGATGCACCCTTCAGCAAGTTTCCTGCATCCCCGTGCAAGGATTGACCGAGAATCTGAATGCTACCGTTGTTCATGGCCTTTAAACCAAGGATCACCTTGAATAGAGTGGTCTTACCGCTGCCATTGGGTCCAATGATTCCCAAGTATTCCCCCTCAAGTATATCCAAGTTAATGTTCCACAGGGCAACTTGATCCCCGTATGCAACCACGACATTCTTCATGGTAATGATAGGGTTACCACGGGGAGCGTGGTCGGGAAGGTTCGCTACTTGTCGTGAAATATCATCCATGATCATCACACTCCCCTTCCTCCTTGGTTGAATTCCCAGATACAAGGTATATATTATCATCCTGATCATGCAGGTGGGTTTTACCGCCGAAACCAAAGCAATCCTCGCTGCATACTTCCCATTCATCTTCCGACACGTACTTGCTGCAGAAGCGACACAGGGATGAAACATTGGTTTTACTTCGGCGCTTGGGCGATATTGCGAAGGAAATGAGAAAGATCATGGTGGACATGAACACGATTGTTGCCCCGGATCCCCATTCAAACAGGGTTGACATGATCAATCCAGTAATGCTAGAAAGCACACCA
This sequence comes from Candidatus Bathyarchaeota archaeon, assembly GCA_014729935.1. Lineage (GTDB taxonomy): Archaea > Asgardarchaeota > Lokiarchaeia > Sigyniarchaeales > Sigyniarchaeaceae > WJJB01. Next base: position 4,639 of record WJJB01000340.1, read on the forward strand.
AACATGATGGAGAGGATAAGGAGCCTCTCGAACCTGAAGGTCCATTGGTAAGCTGCTGCTGCGGGCGTAATGAGCATGGCAAAGACCAAGATGGCTCCAAGTGCTTTCAGGGAAACGGTTATCACGAGACTAGCCAAGATGAGAAACAAGTAGTTATAAATTTTAACGGGGATACCTGCAACCCTTGCCATCTCCTCCGAGAACATGATGTAGTGCAGAGGACGTCGAAGGATGAAAATGGTCACAGTTATTCCAACCGTGGCAACGAAAATGACGATCACGTTTTCCCTGGTGGTAAGCAGGACGTTTCCAAAGATATATGATTCAATATTGGTTTCGTAATTGATGAAGTAACTGGTGAAGATAATGGCAAGTGCCATGGTAAACGTGAAGATGATACCGATGATGACATCATTCTTCAATAATTGCTTGTTATTCACGTAGCCGATACCAAATGCTGAGGCGATTCCAAAGGAGAGAACCAATCCAAAGGGATTAATATTCAACAAAATCGCCAGGGATGCTCCAGCAAAGCTGGAATGGGCTATAGCTTCCCCGTAAAACACCATGTTCTTCAAGAGCATGAGCACGCCCACGGTGCCACCCATGACACCTATTGATATGGACGCCACCAGTGCACGCTTCATGAAGGCATAGGAGAAAAGGGATAGTTTCTCCCCAATATCCCCTAGCATCGATATAACTACTACCATGGTCACAACCACGATTATCGTGCCGAAAAACATCATGCCTTGACTGAAATACCGGCGTTCCTTGGTGGATTGCATGTTCGCTTCCAGCTGGTTTTCACTCATTTTCGTGCTCACCTTTTTCCACGTGGGATGGGATGCTTGGTCCCCTCATGCTCGTGTCAAGCACGCAATTTACATTTTCGTACCGGGTGCAGATGGTCTCGATCAACTTGCAGGATGTATCCGGTGCGAGTTTCAAGGCTTCCTCGTGAGCTTCCTGCTCAGGCAAGCCAAGTGTCTTGATGAGGAATGTTTCCATGGCATCGTGGTGAAGCGACAAGTGACTTGCACGTTCTTTACCTTTCTCTGATAATTCAACGAGCTTGTAAGGGTCCCAATGAACGAGACCATCCCGCTCCAACCTTTTTATGATGCTATTCATCGTTGAATGGTTCTTGCCGAGTTTTCTCGCCAGATCACCCACCCGAATGGGTCTCACCCATTTAGCCATGAATAACAACACCAGGTTCTCCGAATTTATCATGATTATCCCGTGATCGCTTCTATAGTAGATATGGTTCTGGCTATCAAATAATTTTCCCTCATGGAAAATTTTATATGGCCTTGAAAAAATTACGATATATCGTAATTTAAATAACTGGTTTCCAAGAAATTACGAGAATTAAATGAAGGAACAGGAAAATGATACAAAAACTCAAAAATGGCAAAACGCCATCCTTGGTCGCTTCGATGACTTTGCTCATCGTGGTGATTGCCGGATCGTGGCCGGTAAATGCCCAGATCCGTGATTCATCTATAAAACCCAAGCAGGCAACATCCTTGGATATCGTGGCATATTCATCCATCACGGCAGACCTTGCACGAAACATCATTGGTGACGCGGGCGAGATCGATGTCATCATAGAAGGATCCACCGACATCCATTCCTACGAACCCACGGCAACCGATATCGCCCTTGTGGATGATGCCGACATCTTCTTGCTCATGGCAAACAAGACCGCAACCGGGATCGGCTTGGAGGGAAACTACGACCAAATTCTCTCGGCCGTGGAAAGTTCGAACCCGGGTCTCCAGGTGGTTTTCGCGGTCAATGATTCCACCGATGCAACCCATGGCATCATCATCGAGCATGATAACCTCATTGACAAGGACAACCCGCACGTCTGGATGTCCCCGCTTAACGCTATCAACATGACGGGGCGCATTTTCAATGCCATCCACGCCGCGGAAACCAACACAAGCCTGCAAG
>WJJB01000341.1 GCA_014729935.1 Candidatus Bathyarchaeota archaeon
CAACAGGAGATACCACGAAACCAACTCACAGTCTGCTAGAGAATATTATGCCAAGTTCATGGCAGAACAACCTTGTCCAGATTGCGGGGGCACGCGCTTGAAACCAGCGAGCCGATCCGTGCTCATTGAAGGTATAAACATCCATCAATTCTCCAGTTTATCCATTCGGGATGCGATGGAAGCAATCAAAAAGATGGAACGGTCCTTTAACAAGAAAGAGATGAAAATTGCAAGGGAGATCCTCAAGGAGATCAAGAGCAGGCTCAGTTTCCTCATTAACGTGAACTTGGATTACTTGTCCCTAAACCGGATGGCAGGCACGCTTTCTGGAGGGGAAAGCCAGCGGATACGGCTTGCTTCACAAATCGGATCGTCGCTAGTGGGAGTTCTGTATGTCTTGGATGAACCCAGCATTGGCTTGCATGCCAAGGATAAAATGCAATTAATCAAGATGCTGAAAAAATTAAAGGATCTTGGGAATACCGTGCTCGTTATCGAACACGACGAGGATTTCATGAGACACGCGGATCACATTGTTGACATGGGACCAGGTCCAGGAATTCATGGCGGGACTGTCGTCGTGCAGGGAATTGTCGAGAATGTAATCTCCAGCAAGGATTCATTGACAGGTGCATACCTGTCCGGGCAAAAATACATCCCCGTCCCGCTCGAAAGAAGGACCCCGAGCGATGATTTCATCGAAATCAAGGGGGCAAGGCACAATAATTTGAAGGACATCGACATCAAGATCCCCCTTGGTTTATTCACGGTGGTGACTGGCGTGTCAGGTGCCGGGAAATCCTCCCTCGTGAACGATATCTTGTTCAAGGGATTATCTCGAAAGATCAATCGCTCAAGCATGGTTCCAGGAAAACACGGTAGCATAAGTGGAATCAAGCATCTTGATAAGATCATCAATATTGACCAATCACCGATTGGGCGAACACCCCGTTCCAATGTCGTTACATACACGAAGATCTTCGATGATATACGTGATATCTTCGCCAAGACTCTAGAAGCAAAATCGCGAGGATACAAGAAGGGACGCTTCTCATTCAACGTCAAAGGAGGGCGTTGCGAGAATTGCGGGGGTTCGGGATTTCTTGAAATAGAAATGCATTTCTTGCCTAACGTGTATGTTACCTGCGACGTGTGCAAGGGAAGAAGATATAATCTTGAAACCTTGGAAATAACTTACAAGGAAAAGAATATACATCACGTGCTAAGCATGACCGTGGAGGAAGCATCCGAGTTCTTCAAGAATCATCCAAAGATCAAGCGGAAACTTAAGACATTGGTCGATGTTGGCTTGGGTTACATTGAACTCGGGCAAATTGCACCCACGCTTTCCGGGGGTGAGGCTCAACGTGTAAAGCTAGCCAAGGAACTGGGAAAAAGATCAACGGGGAACACGCTTTACCTCTTGGACGAACCAACGACGGGGTTGCATTTCGATGACGTGAGTAAGCTCTTGAAGGTCCTGAACAGGCTTGTCAAGAAGGGAAACACGGTGATCGTCATAGAACATAACATGGACGTGATCAAGTGTGCAGATTGGATCATCGATCTCGGTCCGGGTGGGGGTGACGAGGGGGGAGAACTGGTCGTGGCAGGTTCTCCAGAAGATGTTATCTCATGCAATGAATCACACACGGGAGGATTCCTGAAAAATGTCCTGGGATCATGATTTCAGGTAAATATCAATCATGTCCGATAGAATCGCAGATGCCGCCTCGTCCCCGCCAGCACCGTGACCGACGAGGATGATTTCACCTGAAAGATCAGTAACGATCCTCACGGCGTTCAAGGTTCCAGTAATGCCCGCACCCAAAGGCGAGTTTTTAGGGATCAAGAATGGTTTCACTTCCAAAGTACCGTCTTCGTCTGCGATGCCAAGGTGCTTGATGACAAATCCCTCCTTGCTTGCCATGTTGATGGCTTCAGGGTTAATATGTGTGATTCCTTCAACCTTCACGTCCTTGTTTGTCCGCGCCATGCCCATTAACGCGTTTGCTAAAATCACCAATTTCCCTGCAGCATCGTGCCCATCGATATCAAGGGTTGGATCGGCTTCAGCATATCCCCGCTCTTGTGCTTCCTTCAACGCTATGGAAAAATCGAGCTTCTCGTTTGCCATCCTCGTTAGGATGTAATTCGATGTGCCGTTCAAGATCGCCTCGATTCGTAGCACCTTATTGCCATGCATGCTGGTTCTCCAAGACTGTAATACGGGAATGCAGCTCCCCACGGTAGCCTCGAACCTTACCTTTTTACCTGTTTGGCGAGATAATCCCATGATCTCATCGAAATGCAGGAGAAATGGCCCCTTGTTGGAGCTCACTACATCCTTTCCAGAAATAAGGGCTTTCTTGATATGCGAGAATGCAGGTTCACCCGTCTTCACGTTCGTGGGAGTCATTTCAACGAGTAAATCAAAATCAAGGGATTCAATGGTTTCCAATGCAGTGATTCCAGGTTTCCATGCATCCATTCTTCGCATGTTCTTCCCATAAACCAAAGATTGAATATCAACGCCTTGCTCGTCGATCAAGGCACCATCATATTCGAAAATGGCAACGAGTTTGAATCTAATTCCATATTTTCTTTCAATGAGGTGGTGTTTCCCATCAAGCATGGCAATGAGGGAGCGGCCGACCGTGCCAGCACCAATAAAACTAACCTTAATTTCTTCAACCATGTCTATCCATCATGTCACGAGGTGATATAGTTTAGATGTTTCTGAGTGCATATTGATTCAATTTTTTCAAGCAGCAGATTCTTCACGGCATCATCTTCGTAAGTAATGGTGAACATCACCGTCGATTTTTCATCATGACTCGTGATCGATGCATTCAAGCCGACGACTTGTGCACCAGTATTGGCAATTTGCATGATCGAATCGCGGATATCCGTGTCGAAGATGTGGCCAATCATTATCACATGTTGCTTCTGGACAACGGTTTCCAAGGATAGGGAGCGGATTTCTATTTTCTCCTCGGTTAGGCGTTGCTTTATTTCCTCGATGCGTTCCTTGCGCTCTTCTCCAGCCAACGATGGATCGATGGTGAAAAGAATTTCTACGGGAACAGTGCTCGCGCTTGATTCCCCGGCAAATGTATGATCATGGAACACGCCGTGAATGTTTGCACCGTAATCAGAAAGGGGTTGCAAGATCTTGATGAGCTCGCCTGGTTGATCTCGTAC
>WJJB01000342.1 GCA_014729935.1 Candidatus Bathyarchaeota archaeon
GAATAGAAATGCGTTATTTGGAGACGTGATGGCAGCCGCAATGCTGGGAATACGAAATATCTTGGTTCTCACGGGTGATCACTCTGCCCTCGGAGACAATGCTGGTGCCAAGCCGGTATATGATCTTGATTCTGCACAATTTTGTTACATGTTATCCAAGTTAATAGATGATGGAGTAGATCTGGGAGGTAATGAAATCAAGGGCGAGCTGAAGATGAATTTTGGATGCGTTGTTAATCCAAATTCAGATCCCTTGGAACCAGAAATCCTCAAGCTAGAACGGAAGATAAATTGCGGAGCCGATTTCGTGCAAACACAAACGGTATTTGACATCGATCAAACCAAGGATTTCTTGAAACAAACGAGATATCTCAACACGCCGATCCTTGTTGGCTTGTTTCCAATGAAGAATTACGGCATAGCTTCCTATTTCGATAAGTATATTCCCGGGGTATCCGTGCCAAAAGATTTATTGAGTAACTTGAAACAGACGAAAAAGAAATACATTCCCGATAGGAAGGAACGTCACCAAGCCGTGGATAAGGTGAATATCGAGTTCTTCACGCCGTTCATCAAGGAAATCAAGAAAACAACAAGTGCTGCAGGGATACATTGCATGGCAGTCGAGTACGAGCGATTATTTGAGCCGCTCTTAGCCCTAGTTGAGCAAGGGTGATATTCTCGTGAATGACAATTCAACTGTTCTTGTCATCGGTGGTGGAATATCGGGGATCACAGCCGCCTTGGATCTAGCGGAAAACTTCAACGTTGTCCTGGTTGAACGTGAACCGTCGATCGGTGGAAAAATGGCACAGCTAGACAAGACCTTTCCAACCCTAGATTGTTCCATTTGCATCTTGGCACCGAAGATGGTTGAAGTCTCGCGGCATCCAAATATTTCCTTGATGACCTATTCCGAGGTCGAGAGTATTGACCAGGAAACCGATTCCTTCAAGGTCACCGTGAGGAAGAAAGCTCGGTACGTGCGTGAGGATCTCTGTACTGGTTGCGGGGACTGCATGGTGGAATGTCCCATTAATATCAAGAATGAATTTGAAGAAGGTGTATTGGATGCCCGGCGTAAGGCGATTTACATTCCTTTTGCTCAAGCCATCCCGCGAAAGGCAGTTATTGATTCAAATGCCTGCCTCAAGTTAAAACGCGATAAATGTGGAACATGCCAAGACTTGTGCCAAAGGCAAGCCATTGATTATAGCATGACAGATGAAATGGTGAATATAAACGTGGGGTCCATCATCGTGGCGACCGGTTATGATATGATGGACATGCGCCAGATGAAACGATATAACTACAAGCGGTACACGAACATCATCACTAGTATGCAATACGAGCGGATGCTTTCCGCATCTGGTCCCAGCAATGGACACATTACTCGGCCTTCAGATCACGAGAAACCAGAATCCATTGCATTCGTCCTCTGCGCGGGATCCCGCAACGTGAAGCATTGTGGATATTGTAGCAAGTTCTGCTGCATGTATTCAACCAAGGATGCCGTGCTTACCAAGGAACATGAGGAAGACATCGACGTGAAAATTTTCTATAATGACATTCGTGCCATAGGGAAGAACCACGAGGAATTCATAGAACGAGCAAAAGATGATTACGGTATCGATTACATCAGGGGCATCCCTGGGGATCTCCGCGAGGATCCCATTAGTAAGGACCTGCTTGTGAAGCATGCAAATCTCGTTACTGGTGAAGTGAATACCGAGCGCGTGTCCTTGGTCGTCCTCTGCAACGGGGTCATTCCAAGCAAGGGAACGGGTGATCTTGCGAAGATATTGGGTATTGAGACAAACCAATTTGGTTTTTTCAAGGCTGGAAGTGACGTGAACGAGATTTTATCGACAAGAGAGGGGATCTTCCTGGTAGGCTCATGTCACAGCCCCGATGACATCTCCAATTCTGTATCCATGGCACATGGTGCAGCGGCACTAGCTGCTGAACGCTTAGTTCCGTTATCAGAACAGGAACGAGCCGGAAGGATCGTGGAAGTGAAGGAAATACCCGTTCTACCCCATGAGTCGCCGAGAATAGGCGTGTTCTTGTGCCATTGTGGATCGAACATAGGGGGTTATGTCGACATGGATAGCCTGCTTGACCATGTCAAGAATGTTGAAGATGTTGCCTTTGCCACTACTAATCTGTATACTTGCTCGAGTGACACCCAAGAACTAATCAAGCAGCAAATCCTGGATCATAACTTGAATCGCATCGTCGTCGCAGCATGCACCCCGAGAACCCATGAAAAGCTCTTCCAAGACACGATGGCTGAAGTTGGCTTGAATCCTTACTTGTTGAGTTTCGTGAGCATTCGTGAGCTCGATTCATGGGTGCACATGAAGCACCCTGACGAGGCTCTCCTGAAAGCAAAGGACTTGGTAAGCATGGGGATTGCACGTGCCCGTTTATTGAAACCCTTGAAGCCGGGCATGACCCACATAGAACCAGGTGTCTTGGTTATAGGTGGTGGAGTATCGGGCATGAGCTCGGCTCTTACCGTGGCATCCCATGGTTTTCCAGTTCATCTCGTTGACCGGGAAAGTAAATTAGGAGGATTGTTGCTTGAACTTGGCAAGGTGAATTTCGAACAGGAACCGGCAAAAGACATTGTTGATGACATGGTATCAAGGATACACGCCAGTAACAAGA
>WJJB01000343.1 GCA_014729935.1 Candidatus Bathyarchaeota archaeon
CCAATAGAGTCTCCAAGCTCCAACAGCAATCCATGTAATAGCTGCCGCCAATGTATTCAACCAAGCGAACTTACCCATGCCTATAACAATCTGTTTCGTGTTTTCCCATTCCATGTTCGATCACCTTGCTTTAATGAAACTGCATCAATTAGCAGTTATGTTCTAACTTCCCCCCGTTGTATAAATGTTTTTCCCATCGAGGTTATAGGGTGCTTGGACAAAAACACGATACATGTTATGTATATCCTACAAGAAATGGGTTATTTCCACCAAGCGAGATGATCACGGTTTTTTTCTTTCTTCCTGAGGAGAAATGACCCATGTGGGGCTTGGAAGAACTCGATGGTCTTGTTCCATTTTTGGGTGTGATGCATGGCAGGACTCGGAATGGTCGTTGAGCATTCCTTCAAGATACACATTTACCCGAGCATGGTGCCCGTAAAATTGTTCGCCAAGACTTTTGCAGCATGCAATATGCAGGGAACTCTTGGCTGCAAGATAAGATAAAATTACCAGGACACTGCATACCTTTGGAACATGCCAGGAGTGGAAACATCACTTGGGTGTGAATTTCAAGGATTGCATGCCCTCCTTTTTCCAACCATAACTAAACTATTATTGCCAAAGGCACCAAGGTGTACATGCAAAAGCACGATGATGAAGTATGATGATAGCTCATGAGTCCGTCAAGCAACCGTGGTGAATCCGAGCGAATTTTGGTGCGCAAGCAGCAGCCACGTGCTATTATTTGGTTTTTGTTGGGAATGATAGGCGCCGTGTTTGCTTCGGTAGCATTATGGTGGATGGTGATCGAGTTCTGGTACGGGATTCACACGTTCACGTTTTGGTTCCAACACGTGATTGTTGCCATTGCGATCGGTATCCAATTTTACGTGGTGCTACATTGCAGGAATGCAATATCCCTCCTGCGAAAGCGCCGCGAGGTGGCAAGAGCGGGTTCCGGGAGGTACAAGCTCACATCCTTCTCATTCATTGCTAGCCTGCTCATTATTGCAGGATTCACGTTCATCCCTCGAGTGAACCATGTAGCAATAGCCCCCCATCTCTCGTATACGGGGGATCCTGCCACCACTATTACGGTCTCTTGGTATACCAGGGAGCCATGTGAAACGAGGCTCTATCTAGGGATTAGCAGTCATGGCTTGATGAACGAGACGGTGGTTTCGGGCAATCAGCGGCTCCATGAAGTTCAGTTAACAGGATTATCCCCCAACACGAGATACTATTACAACGTGTCGGGTTTCGAGGGCACGTGGAGCTTCATGACTGCCACTGGGGATACGGAAAACCTTTCGTTTGGAGTGATTTCCGACGTGCACCAGGAAATCCATGAAATGGTGGTAAATGGATTGCTTGCTGTTGATCCAAGTTTTATCATCAACACGGGAGACCTGGTGAATTTCGGTGGATGGACTGGTTCGTGGGAGAAGTATTACAACGGCGTGAAACCATTATGCACGAGATACCCGATGATGACTGCCATCGGGAACCATGACACGATGCTCGGTGGGATGCGAAATTACAAGAAATTCCACGCGATGCCTGCAAGCTCGGGAACGGAGCGGTATTATTACTTCACGTGTAATGGCGTCCACTTCATATCCTTGGACCTGGAATGGGGTATTGAAACCTTCGACCATGCCCAACGCGAGTGGTTAATCCAAGTGCTTGATACCATCCCCGAACAGGATTGGTTGGTAGTTTTCAATCACTGTTCCCACTTCACATCCACGCGATTTCAAGAGAAAACTGGCATGGTGGATGCATTTCACTCGCTATTCAACAAGCATGATGTCGACATGGTCCTTACTGGGCATAATCACCATTTCGAAATATTGCAGCAAGATACCGTCACCTACATCATCAACGGCATTGCAGGACACCATTTTGAATCCTGGCGTGCCATCGAGCAAGCTCCGCAAAGCTTGCACGTGACGTGTGGAAAGCCAGGATTCCTTGAAATCCGGGTGTTTCACGAAACTACCAATATCACGGCACATCTTTTCGAGGAAAATGGGCAGGAAATCACGGTTAGCCATCTATTAGAGAGATGAGAATGGGCAAGAATATCATTCAAACAGGATTAGCCTTCCTAATTGCACGTGGCATGTACATGACCGGTAGTCACGCATGGCACGTGAACATGGCGGGAAGATACTCCTTGGAATGGATCGTGAGGGGATTCTTGAAATGGGCACCAAGGGAAAAAAGGGGAAAGGCAGGATCTTGAAAAAGATCAGGGAGATGCGGGAACCGATACTGGCTTTTCAACATTCCCGACGAACTTCTGGCCGCAATTCTTGCAATAGCAGAATTTTTTCCTACTGAGAAGGTACCCCATTTCCTCGGAAAATTCCTGGCCACAGCTCGTGCAATAGAACGGTTTCATTCCTGCTCGCGAACTATTGGTTTTGGAGGGATTTCCCAAGCCATGGGTGCGGGCTCGAACGCGTTCAAGTCTAACCTGCGCGCGCATTGCCCTGCTTGCCCTGCGTTCTTCCCTTCGCTTTTCCCTGAGCAGTGCCATTTCCCTGGCGCGCGCTTCTCGATCACGCCTTGGAGGTATCAAGTTACCATCCTTGGGTGGATAGCATCGCTTGAAAAAGCGATCCATGTTCTCGAGGGAGTTGTCCCACTGCATGGCGATTTCCTTCCTATCGGCATAAAAGACCATCACTAGCAGCTTGATGCCAACGAATGCGAGATACACCAAGATGATCGTCCCAACGACGGTTATCTTCACGAGTTGATATATCAACCATAACACGCCGAACACGATGAATCCTGCAGCTATGAACCCGAGAACGATTAGCAAACCAATCAAGAACTGGATACCGGGTTCCTGTGCCTCGAAATACGCAATGAAATTGTTGAAGTGATACACGATCTCTTCCCATGCGGTTTCATACCAGGTTGCCATTGTTTTTTCACGTTTGAAGGGTGGATTATTTCCATGATAGATATGGATGTTTTCATTATCAAGTGATCCCGGGACCGGTTCTTGTCAATGGATGGCGATTCCAATCAACGAGGCGAATGTTTTTTTATTGAGACACTTGCCTTATACCTGCTCATGGCATCATTCATGGCTTCTTTGCTGCCGCTAGGAACTTGCTCGGGAAATAAAACCCCGTTCCAAGAATTCTCTTCGTACTTGCTTTCCATTGGTGTTCCAGGCCATGAAATCCAATTCCTGCTTGATGCAGGGAGTTCGAGAAGCGCCAACACGAAACACGTTTTCGCCCGGGATTTGAAAATGGTATTGATGTCCCATTGGCATCTCGATCACACCCGGTGGATTGGAACGTTGGTTCGGAACCTGGCGGATAGGGGAAGGAAGGAGCCTTTACCAATACTCTGCAACTCGAAAACCAAGTTTTTCTTGGAATTATTGATTCGCTTGAAGAACAAGTTCTTGGTACCACCGTTCGTGTTATTTAGCATCGATTCACTTCCCCGAAGGCGAAGGGGATTCCAGCACTTGAACGGTGAAACACCCAACAGGAGATACGTGTTCCATCTTGGAACTTCCAATCATTGCATCCTGACCATCAAGACCAGGTATGCCTACCATAGCAAGGATGGCCTTGCATACAGATTAAACTTTCACCTTTCGGGAAATGATGGCACTGGATCAAGGCACCTTTCAGTCGTATACTCCCCGGATACCCACTATAACAGCACGCACTTGACTAAATTTGCCATGAATGCTGATTACTGGCTACTTGATACGACATATAACGATGACCTACTCTTGGAGAATATTGATAAATATGGAGGATTATTGACCCATTCATCTGCCACGAGATCCGCGTTATTATGCAAGGCTGCACGGGTGAAGCATTACATTGCTGGGCATTATTTTTGGAAGCGGTATGGCTCCACACCTGCAAGAGCAAGGTGCAGTATCGAGCGAGCAGCGTCCAATATCTTTGACGGCACCGTCATTGCACCAAGGGACCTTCACGAGATTCCGTTGCATTTTTCCTGATTTCAATCGCGCGTTCCCTTGGCGACTCATGTGAAGAAAATGGTTGCCGGACCGAAACTCATATTAGAATGAGAAAGGAGTATGGTATACCGGTTGTAACAAAATACATGAATAGGAGATGACACAAAATGGTATATCGTAATAGACCTGCATGGTTGTTAGGAATGCTATTGATCCTTTCCATCCCGCCTACCTTGGTGGGAAACATGGGTGGGGAGGATGGTTTCGTGAAATCAGGCATCGGGAAATCTTCCACCTGTATTGCCATGGAATGGAATCGGACATATGCATTTGCAGGAATTGATGAGTGTCATGCAATTGCCACGGATTCCAATGGTGCCACCATCATTGCTGGAAGGTCGACCACCCCGGGCTTGGGCGATAAGAACGTGATCGCCGTGAAATACTCTAGCTCGGGTGATTTTGATTGGAAATACGACTGGAATTCTGGAACCAACGAGGAATGCCTTGGAATTGACGTGGATGATCAAGGGAACGTGTTTCTCGCCGGGTACACCGATGGCTTGGGCATGGGTGGAAAGGACGTCCTCATCATCAAGCTCAACGCATTAGGGCAATTTCAGTGGCGCACCGTGTGGGGAAAGACTGGTGATGATCAAGCCAGGGTAACACGGGTCTCACCATCTGGTGATATACTGGTTGGCGCCACGTCTGTGAATGTATCAACGGGAATAGATCTATGTCTCTTGAAATTCAATAGCACTGGTAATTACACCTGCAACCGCACGTTCGGGTCCATCAATGAGGACTATTGCAATGACCTCCAGGTGGACGATCAAGGCAATATTTTCCTTGCCGGCGGGCTGAATTCCGGGACGGATGATGACATGGTAGTGGTCAAGTACAATCAAACTTGCGATTTCCAGTGGCATTCCACGTGGGGAATTCCAACCGAGGATGAGGTGGCCACGGGTATTGTGTTAGGCAGTGATGGAAGTATTTTCCTTTCAGGATGGCGTGGAGATCCCGCCGGAACCGCCTCGTTACGTCTCGTCAAGATGGATAATGGTGGAAGCGAATCATGGAATGCGACAGATGATTCCATCGCTAACAATACCGTGGGAGCGGGGATTGCGATGGATGCAGGTGGTGACATCTTCATCCCTGGTTTGAGTAGAAATGCCGGAAACACGATCTCTTGGATCTATCTTGCCACGTTCAATTCAAAAGGCAATTTCACGGGTTATGAAACATTTGGGGGAAGTTCCACCGATGAAGGTAGTGGCGTCGCATTGGATGACCACGGTAACGTGTTCTTGGCTGGAACGGTGCTTGAAAGCGATGAAAACATGGCGGTGTGCAAGTATGACAATGCGGCACCCATCATTACCATACAACGGCCGGTGGCTGGATCCAGGCACGAGAGCAATCCCGAATACCAGATCTCCCTTGTGGAATTCTCAATGGATAGCCTGTGGCTCACGATCAATAATGACACCACCACCCATGACCTGCCGGGTGTGGTATCCAAGATACCTGGTGATGCTTGGGCTGGACTCGATGACGGCATGGTTACATATCATTTCCATGCTAACGATAGCCTTGGACATTATGCCAATGCATCGATTACCTTCGAGAAGGTTCCCGGGAGCATGAATGCCTTCACGATTGGCTTGATCATCGGGGGGGCTGCGGCAGCTGCAGTTGTGGTTATTGCCATCATCATCAAGAAACGTGGACCAGATGAGCCCAAGGTAATAGAAATCACGTGAAACCTTTTTTTCCTTGTGACCCAAACCTTCAATGACTCCTGTCTAATTTCTGATAATCCTTCAAGATTCCAAGAATACCTTGAATCCCTTCCACGTTGCATGAAGATCCGCCACGTGGGAGATCTCGAAGGGGCTATGCATGTTAAGCAGGGATGGACCTGCATCCACCACGTCACAATTGAACGATTCAGAGATATACTTGGCGATGGTACCCCCGCCCCCTGCATCCACGGCACCAAGTGATGTGACTTGGAAGGGAACGCCATTTCGCGAGAAAATTTCCCCGAGAAATGCCATGTGCCGTCCAGAGGCATCATTTGCACCAATTTTTCCACCATAACCGGTATATTTCATGATTGCGATGCCCTTGCCGAGAACTGCTGCACTCTTGGGGTCGTGGACGCTCTTAAACGTTGGATCGAGTGCCGCGGTCACGTCCGCGGAGAGGACTTTCACCTTTTCCAAGCAGCGATTCAAGTTTTTCGATCGATCATCTATCCCTGCCCGAAGCATCAAGTCATTCATCACGTGATGCAACCAGGACGACCGTGCGCCCGTGGGACCATTACTACCTATTTCCTCCTTGTCGAACAATGCAATCGCAGCAGTACTTGGAGGAATTCCATCCACTGCGCCAAGTGCTCTTGCGGCTGCAAAGGAGCAGATCCCATCGTCCTGTCCCGCACCACCGATCATTGAAGCATCAATCCCCACGTGACGAGGCCCCATAACGGGAACGAGTGAAAGCTCAGACGCGTGAAAATCTTCCTCCGTGATTCCATACTTCCTGTTGAGACCGCGCAGGACGGTCAGCTTGAATTTCTCCTTTGCATTGCCATCATCATCAGGAAAAGCAGCAATCAAGGCATTCATCTCCTCCCCTTTCATCACGTCGGAGGTTTTCCGCTTTGATTGAACGTTCTTGTGAAGATGGATGAGCAGGTCTGGAATGGTGAACACGGGATC
>WJJB01000344.1 GCA_014729935.1 Candidatus Bathyarchaeota archaeon
CCTCGGGGGTTTTCCACCAGGGATTTCCTTTCTTGCTTTGGTTGTCATGGTGCATTTGAACCGGTGAACAAGGACCTAAAAATCATGCTAAATGGTTTTACCCCGTGCCGTTCAAGCACCTTGCCATCCCGTGTTGATGATAATGCATGCATGTTTACAATAAGAATGCTAGCGTGAAATAGACAAAATTCCCACGTGCACGTTAGCAGAACAATTAATAATCACCGTTTGGTTGAATCCATGGTGGGATTTCGCTTTGTTACCTCCGCTTGATGGGAGAAAACTGGGCTATACTTTCCCTCAAGATATTAGCTTGCTGCGTGTGGGTATTCCATGGTTGATGCAAATGACCTCTTGTCGCTTCCCTTGGCTTCAGTACTTGAAAACCTAGATGGAGGATTCCTCCTATTTGACTTGGAGGGTAACTTGATATTTGCCAATGAAGCCATCCTTTCGATCTTGGGAGAGCCGCGAAGGGCAATCTTGGGGAGTAAATTCAAGGAATACCTACCGCCAAGAAGCAGGGAGGTTTTAAACGATGCCATAGCAAGGCGTGCTCGAGGAGAAAGCACTTCGTACGCGATTACATGGACGGGGGCCCGTGAAAAGGGGTTCAGGTTGCAAGTTAAAGGCACCCCTCTTGATATTCCCATGAAAGGAGTCGTGGGAACCATCGAGATGATCATTCATGCACTCCCATTGGAAAACGAAACTTCCATGCCAGGATTTTCCAAGGATAACTTGAAAGGATACATGATGATTGAGAACTTGGAAGAATTAAGACATATCTTGCAGGTCTTGGCAGATCATACCGATAATTTCGTCCATCTAGTTAATCGAGACCTTGAAATATTGCTATATAATAAGATGGTGGGAGATCTCACAAGGGAGTTGGGATTTAAAGGTGACATCCTTGGAACCCCCCTACAAATGGTGTTTCCATTCCTATCAAAGCGCGTATTGGATGAGACCCGGATGATGTTCACGACGGGGCTTCCAACGTTTCAGGAAGATTCCATCATAATTGGTGGGGAGATATTCAATGTCGAAACATCACGGTATCCCATCAAGGGGGAGAAAGAAGTTAAGTATGTTCTCACGGTGATTCATGATATTCGTGCGCTTCGGAAGACAGAACGAGAATTGCGGATATCGGAGAGGAGATTCAAGAACTTGTTCGATACCGTTCCCGTCGGCATCATCATGACGGACCTTGACGAAAAAATCGTGGAGGTAAATGCAGCGTGTGCGACCATGACGGGATTTTCAGAAATTGAATTGACTGGCATGAAATTGGCAGACCTCACCCTCCGCGAAGACTTGGACAGGGAAAGAAAAATCGTGAAAGCAGCATTGGAAGACAACGGTTATTCAGGCTTGTTCAAGAAACATTGCATCAGGAAGGATGGATCTACCTTCCTAGTGCAAGCGCAATGCTGGATCATCACTGATTCCCATGGAGACCCGGTAGGCACGTGGCAAATCATCATGGATATCACCGAACGGGAATTAGCACGAAAGCAATTGGAGGAGTCGGAGCAACGATACAAGCAAATCGTGGATTCCATACCTGTTGGATTGCTTTTTATCAATGAGAATGTAGATGGCACCTTGCAACTAGCAGGTGCCAACCCCGCGGCTGATCAAATTCTTGGAATTGATAATAGTCGTTTTTTGGGATACCCGGTAAGAGAGGCTTTTCCTGGCTTTTCCAATCCAAACCTTCACACGCATCTATTGGACGTGGCGAGGACGGGTACTCCTTGGTCCCACGGTGCAGTCAATTACAAGAGTAAAACCTTGAAAGGAACCTTCCTAGTGCAAGTGTACCGCCCCACTATTGGAAACTTGGTCCTTGCGTTCATCGACGTCACGGAGACTCGCAGTATAGAGAAGGAAAGAAGGATGATCTTGGATACCATTCCGGATCCCGTGATGCTATATGATGTGCCTGGGTTGCGGTTGCGATGGATCAACCAAGCAGGGAGGGAAGAATTCAACGTCGAGCAAAAGGAACTCATCGGCATGAGATGTAAAGAATTATGGGGGTTTCAAGGCGTGGAAAACGAATCTTGGCTCTTGAAGATGAGCATCCAAAGTGGTGAAAATCAAGAAAAAGAATTGAAGACAGGAGATGGAAGGAAATGGTGGATACGGGCTTCCCTGATTACAGATCATCTAAATCAAGTAACGGGAGGGATCCAAGTTGCCATTGATATCACGGAATTACGCAAGAAGGAACAAGCAATCATTGAACAAGAACGCCTTTATCGATCGTTATTTGAACAATCCAATGATGCTATTTTCATCCACGATCTTCATGGCGTTATCAAGGAGGTGAATGATAGGGCAGCATCATGGATTGGTGTTCCAAAAAAGCGCTTGCCGGGCATGAAATTACACGATATCATTGCGAGCGATGTTACCGAGACTGTAAACCAGATGTTGATCGATATCGAACGTGAAGGATATGGAAGGAATGAAGCTCTCTTGAAATCCCGTGAAAGCAACGAGATCTTGGTCGAAATTAGCTCGAAGGTGATAGATGGAGATGCGACAATTGTCCAGTCCATTGCCAGGGACATGACCGGTAGGGACTTGGCGATCAGGGCAATCATGAGGGAGAGGGATAGGGCGACCTTATATCTCGATACGGCCGCCGTCATCATGCTTGCCTTGGACAAGGATGGACGGATAACGCTCATCAACAAAAGAGCCTGCTCCATCTTGGAAATTGATCAATTGGAAGCTTTAAACAAACCTTGGATCGATACCTTCATTCCCGAGGAAGATAGGAAAAAGGTATGGAAACTATTTCGTGGAATCATTAGCGGTAGCGTCCAAGAACTTGGTGTGGTGGAAAACAAGATCATCACGGCAACCGGTAAAAGGAGATTGGTACGCTGGTGGAATACCACGATAAAAGATGAAGAGGGTGCCATTGTTGGCACATTGAGCTCTGGGCGTGATATCACGGAGCAATACCGGACCAAGAATGCCCTGAAGGAATCAGAAGAACGGTTCCGCAGCACCTTTGATCACGCACCAGTGGGAATTGCTCACGTTGCGAGGGATAAGCACTGGATCTTGGTGAACTCAAAATTCTTGGAGATTCTAGGATACTCGGAAGAAGAAATTCAAACGTTGACTTTCATCGATATTTCACATCCAGATGACCGGCTTAATAGCGTCCAATTGTTCGAGGAAGTTCTTTCAGGAGAAAGGGAAGGATATGAGATCGAGAAGCGCTACATGCACAAGGATGGGCACGTGATCTGGGTACAGGTGACGGTTTCAGCGGTCCATGAACGAGATGGTTCCATAAAATACCTGATCGTGGTAATGGAAGACGTCACTGCAAGACGGAAGGTGAGGCAATCATTAATCGAGAGCGAAGCCCGGTACCGGTCCCTCATCGAAGACCAATCTGAATTCATCGTGCGCTGGAAGCCAGATGGAACCAGGACCTTCGTGAATGCCAGCGTTTGCAGGTACCTCGGGAAATCAAGAGAAGAGCTGATTG
Source organism: Candidatus Bathyarchaeota archaeon (assembly GCA_014729935.1). Classification (GTDB taxonomy): domain Archaea; phylum Asgardarchaeota; class Lokiarchaeia; order Sigyniarchaeales; family Sigyniarchaeaceae; genus WJJB01. The sequence goes on from WJJB01000344.1 coordinate 3,524, forward strand.
GCAAATCCTTGTTTGAACTCATTCACGATGGCGATATCATGCGCTTCAAGCATAACCTAACTGAGCTCACCCCGGAACACCCCTCCGTCACGGCTGAATATCGCCTGTTGCTTCCTTCGGGTGAAGAAGTATGGCATGAATGGACAGATCGCGCGATTTTCGAAAAGGGGGGTGAAATCCTCGAGTATCATTCTGTTGGACGGGATATCACGAAGCAGAAAAATTACGAGATGAAACTGGAATACAAGGCTAATTTTGAAACGGTTCTTGCTGCAATGTCTTCAATCTTCATTCAAGTTCCTCCCAAAGATATTTACGATGCTACTTATTACGTTGCTTGGATGATAGGCATGTTTATCGGTGCTGATCGATGCTCGATAGTGCATGAAAGCAATACCCCTGGAATATTGGATTTCATTGCAAGCTGGAACAGGCAGGAAATGGAGGGGATTCCCCGCCACACCAACAACCATAGAGACGAACCAGATTTCCATGATTTCAAGTGGAAATTAAAATGGATAAAGAATGGTGGTACCTTGAAAGTAAATAATGCCAATGAAATGGAACCCGAGCTAGAAGAAATCAAGGGTGACCTTGAGCGTAATAACATTAAATCTATCCTTGTAGTGCCGGTAATCATGGAAAATAACCTCATTGGCTTCATTAGCGTGGAAACAGTTGGAGGAATCAAGGAATGGAACGAAGATGACATGCTCCTTCTACGCATTGCAGGCGAGGTTGTTTCAAATACCATAAAGCGCTGGTTCCAGCAATTGGAAATCCAGAACCGCCTCATATTGGAAGACATGGTGGCTCGATTATCCACGAATTTCATCAACATGGCTCCAAATGATATCGATGAGGGCATCAGGACCGCGCTTGAAAACATTGGGGAGCATCTAAACGCCGACCTCGTGCTCCTCATGGATGTCACGGAAACGAACAAAACAAGGGTAATGAACGAGTGGCATAAATCGAATATCCCCGATATTGTTGGAACTGTATATGATTATAAAATGGATGATCTCCCATCATCTTGCGAGGAGATCTCTCGATTTGAGGGAGCAACTGTCCTTGAAATACCTGATACAAGTCTCATGACACGTAAAATACCAGGATTGAAAGAAGAATTGCTTTCTCATAACATTAAATCCCTATTTTGCATTTTAATCGAAGCCCGGGAATTTTATCCAATCGTACTTGCATTGGTAACATTAGACACGAAGTTGCGATGGACGAGGGAAACACGCAAGATGCTCGTTCTCGCTGCACAGATGCTTTATAACGGCTTGGTCAAGCGGAAGAACGTGCAGGAACTCATGGAATCAGAGGAACGGTACCGTTACCTCATCGAAAATTCCCCCGATTTCATTTTCCTCCTGAATTCCAACGGTGAAATCGTCGATTTCAACGAACGGGTGATAAATAAAACCAAATTGAATAGGAAGGATTTGCAACATGCATCATTATTTGACCTGGGAACTTTCATGCAGCTTGACGTGAATTCATTCAAGGAGCTCTCCCCCCGGACGCATGATGGTAAATTGGTGCGGACCTTCCAGATGCGCTTTTTTCCAGATGATCAAGAAGAAATGTGGTTGGAAGCGACCCTGAGCAGGATCTGGCTCAAGAGAGAGCAGTTATATTTCATCATAGCACGTGATGTGACCAAGCAAAAAAATGCCCAGCAACTGGTCATTGAGGAATTGGAGAAATTGAAGGAACTAGACACCATGCGCAATCAGTTCATATACCGGGTCTCACACGAGCTGAAAACCCCCCTGAGCGCGGTGATCAGCGC
>WJJB01000345.1 GCA_014729935.1 Candidatus Bathyarchaeota archaeon
ACATCCTTCAAGTAGGTTATGATGGCAGCCTTGCCAATGAGGTGCCACGTGAGGATTGGTTCCGTTGGCCGAACAGCATGTGCGGCATCGTGAATTTCCGTGAGTTTTTCCTCGTTCTTCTCGGCTTTCTCGAAGGCATCATCGATTTGGTTCATGAAGTTCAAGCTGAAATCGGCAACGGAGTCCTTGATCTTCTGAATGGTATCATCGACCGTTCCCTTTGCGGAATCCTCCATAGTCGTAGAGATTTCCCTGAACCTGTCCTTGTGATCGTCAAGCATGGCGAGAAGGTTGGAATTCATCTCCTTGCATTCTGACTTGAACTTGCCAATTTCTTCATCGACCAGGTTTGAAGTTTTGACCTTGTCGGCGTCCTTGTCGGCGAGGATCTTGTTGATCCGTTCCTTGTAGATATTCGCCATTTCTTGCTTCATTTCAGTCGTGTCATTGGCGAAAATCTCCGCGTGATTCGTGTGTGCAGAGGTGGCTTTCTCGTGGAAGGTGTCCACGGTTTGCTTTTTCTTGCTCACGTCGTCGGTCACGCCGGTCTTGCATTGCGAGATGTCAGTATCGAACTTCGCCCTGTACTCGTCATTGAAGGCCAACACGCCATCCCGGTGGCCATTCAAGGCGGTGTTGAAATTTCCCTGGTGGCTATTGAAGGAATTCTCCACCGAGGTCTTGAGTTTCGAGGTTGTATCGGCACAATGTTGGATGTTGGTTTGCATCGTCTCGTCCGTTTCCCTCGAGAGATCGGTCGCAAGGCCCTCGAGTTCAGCGTTCACGACATCCTGCGCATGCTGGTCCAACGAGTCTGATTCACCTTTCAATCCATCATGCTCGTCGGTCAGGATGTTTCGTATGTTGGAATTCATATCCGTTGTCATGTCGTTGGTCTTGGTTATGTATTCCTTCGTCTCACTGGTGAATTGACCCTTTATTTCCTCACCGAGCTTCGTGACACGTTCCTTGACAGACTCATATATTTCCTTCCAATACTTATGTTGCCCGACGAATAATGCCTTGAAAGCGCTGCCACGTTTTGATAGGAACTGCGACACATCATTCAGCTTCCCTGTAATGTCGATGAGGTTATCGATGAGTAGCTTGGTTTTCTGCTCGAATTCTTGGACCTTGCCCACGTAATTCTGCTGCTTATCTGATAGGGTTTGGGTCAGATCATCGTGCATCTTATCCGTGGTGGTCTTCACGTGTTCCACGTGGGTGGCAAGTAATTCGGAAATGCGCTTCTTGAGATCTTGGATGACTTCATCCATGCGGTCCATGTATTTCTGGAGGATGGAATCCAGTCTCGGTTTCAATCCTTCTGCATGTTCCTTGTGGCTTGCCACGTGGGCATCCATCTGTTCCTTTACCTCGGTATCCAACGCCTTTAACCTTGAATCAAAATCGGCAAGAAGATCATCCACGAGCTTGTTGATATCATTTTTCCCCGTGGCAGTATGCTCACCCGCCTGGTTATTCAACGCATCCAAGGTACCATGTATGCTTTTTTCGAGCGCATCGGCATCTGCCTTCATCTGGTCCCTGAATTGGGTGAGTTCCTCGTTAAGGTCGTTGTTATCATTCGTGAACTTGGCACTGTGTGCGGACCACTTGGTTGCCATGTCCGTTTCCAGCTGGTTGCAATCGTTCTTCCAGAGGTCGAAATTCTTGTCCAAGGTCTGATGGAGCTCTAGCTCGAGTTTCTTCGCCTCCTCCTCGAACCTATCCCTTGCAGTCGTGATGGTGGAGGTGGCAACCGTCTCCTGATCATTGGCATCGCTATTAAACTGGGCTTGTGCATCGGCGACAGCGCTTTCGATGTTACCCTTTGCATCGGTACCAATGCCATCCAGCTCGTCATATTTCGCGCTTTGATCTGCCAAGACATCATCCTTGATGACCGATATCTCATCCCTGAATGTTTTTGATTGACCCGTGAACAGGCTGAAATATGGTTCCAATGGAATGTACCGCTCGATGATTCCCTCTATCTTCTTCAAGAACTTGGTTTCAACAAGTTTCTCCGTGATGTTTTTTACCGTGTCGAACTCCATCTCGAGCAGGCTCATGATCTGGGATACCGTTGCTTGGGGCATGCTCAGGTAGCCGATGTACACCTTGATTTCATCTTCCAAGAGCCCATACTCGGAAAAAATTTCCATGTTTATTTCCTTTAGTGACATGCTCATTCACCGTTTGACGTTTATTATTCTTTCATCTTGACTAATTTATAATTATTATTGCATTCGTTTTCTGGGGATAAAAATCATGCGAACAATCGTTCCAACTTGATGGATTCCACGAAGTCTAGCAACTCGAGGTCGTGATGGATGCGATCGAGCACACCTGTCGGCTCTTCCGGAAGTGAAAAAAACGCTTCGTAGGAGCATTTTCCTCCCTTATCCTGGCAAATGCCTGACGTGAACAATAGGGGGAGGCGAATTGCCTTGCCTGTTTCCATGATGATCTCCGGGGAGAGTTCCCGCACGATGATCTTCACCCTGAGGACTTGTTTTCTTGCGGGAATGAGATCAACCCGAATCATATCTCCCACCTTCCTGAATACCGTAAAGATATTCGTGGTTCCCTCGTTGGAAGAAACGAGATCTTTAAGCTCGTTCAAGGCAGAAGCAGGAATTGGTAGCAAGGGATCTTCCAAGAG
>WJJB01000346.1 GCA_014729935.1 Candidatus Bathyarchaeota archaeon
ATCCCGGATACCCCTTAAGTCTATAAGCGTGATATTATCAGGCCTTTCTGGTTGATGGGACGTTTTTCGAAACAAGATGTTGACAAGCTTCTCACATTCCCCCGGTTCGTTGGCAAGTAAATTGATGAGTTTCAAAACGAATTTGAGCGCCAAGTTCACGAAAAAATCTGAATCCCTGTCGGATAATCCTTCAAACATCTTCTGCCAGATGTATGCGAGATTCTCGTACGCGGGGTCCATTGGAAAGAATGTGGCGAACACCTGGTGTGTTTGGCCAAGTCTATTAAATCGAGTGCCGCCCTCGGTTCGCTCTCGATTAAGCTGGCGCATGATGGAGTTGAAAAGCGTTGTCTTGCCGACACCACCTTGCCCTTTCAGCTTGATTGCCCTGCAACCACCATCCTCAACAGTCGCCAATACCAAGTCAATGATTTGCTTTCGTTCCTTCGCCCGGCCAATAAAAATCTCCTCGAACTCGTTATCTGGCAGGTACGACGTGGAATCAAAGGGGCTGATGTCACTCGACCTGAATGTTTCACGGAGACGCTTGATTTCGCCGGACCTGATGAAGTCCTGGTAATGCTTTTCCTCGAGCTCGTGTGGAACCACGGTTAATCACTCTTGCAATCTCGAATAGATGCCCTGCCATTTCGTTTCTTCGATTCCCATGCAATGATTATCCTTGTGGTGATCTCGCGTGACATTCATCTTCTTGCTTGTGTATTGATCTTTCATGTATAATCCCAAACGTGGTATCGCAGTTCAATTCAGAGTTAATTACGCTTCACGGAGCCATATCGCTCGCCGCGTATCCTGACTTGTTTCTCACTCTCGCCAGAACTAACGTTGAGGACTCGCTCATCCGATAGTTCCTCGATTATGGCATGGAAGATCGGCCAATCTTGGAGGTACGGGGGCAAGGTATTCCATACTTGCTCTATCGATTGCCATTTCCGGGGTATATTCACGAGTTGATTCCTGATCTCCTCGCGCAGCTCCTTGTCGGTGTAGCCCCTGTGCTTGTGATGGTCCCGGTCCTCGCCCCATTGCTCTCGAAGGAAGAGTACGGTTTTCTGGATCTCCCTTACGGTAGATTCCAAGGTTTTAAGCCTGCTTTCGAACATTTCATACACTTTAGGGGATGGGCTGGTCGATTTATCCCGGCGCGTAGTTTTCATGGCCGTAGCGGGTTGCGATCGACCGGTAAAGGTGTCGATCTTTGTTTCATTAGCACCGTCTTTTGCATATCCCCTATGCTCGTTGTAAATCTTTCCCCGGACGTGTTTCCTCTTGCACTTGGTGCAGTAATAGGGTTTTGGCATTCTCCGCCACTTCAGCGTAATTGTCCTTTCATTTTTACCTTGCATGATAGAGTATATATAGGTTGGTCTAGTTCAAATTGATCGACATGTCCCAAGGTGGGATTGCCCCTTCCACTCCCGGGAATCCTACTTCCACAAGCACGAGGACAATCCCCGATTAATGATTAAAAGGGATCCAACCTTGGTGAGTTCATGCAACCATGGCTTCTCATCCTGCTGGGTATATTGAAAGTGATAGTGGGACTCGTTGGTGGATTATTCGTGATAGTGCTCATTCTCCTTGCATGGAATGCCCGGGTTCCGCCAGCACCATACATAACCTTGGCAGGAAAGAACGCCATCCGTGTATCGTGGTTCGTGCGGACAGGGGTCAAAAGCGCGCTTGTCTTGAAAGAAGGAGATGGAACACGTGAACACCAGTCGATTATCCATCCCACCAAGGAAATTCCATCCATCCTCGGGGGCAGGTTCACGCTTTGCAGCACTGTCATCACTGGGCTTGAACCAGGAGTAAAATACAGGTACATGATAGTTAAGTTGAAGGAGAACGACACGCGCGTCCCTTTATTCAACGGAAAGCACTTGTGGTTTGCAAGTCCCTTGAAGCAAGACAGGAAGCCAGTGAAAATTGCAATCTTTGGCGACATGCAACCTCGCAGGTTCATCCCCCCGGTGTTACAATGGTTGGTCATGCGCCAGGTCAAGCAAGCGGAGCCGGACGTGGTGGTATATCTTGGCGATGCAACCATGAACGGGACGTTCCTGCTAGAGTGGCTCTGGTTTTTCAGGCTCCTCGCACCCGTGACAAGCCATGCACCATTGCTGTCCGTGGCAGGTAACCACGACAGGAAGCAAAGGAACCCGGCGCGTTCCGAGCTCGGGCTTGACATGTATCGGGCATTCTTGGATTATCCCGGGAGCACGCTTTTCTATGGCATGATCTTCAGAGGGATCCACTTCATCGCTCTTGATTTCGCCTCGTCCATTGCGCCGGGGAGTGAGCAATACGAATTTTTCATGGGGGAACTTGAACGAGAACGCAGCAACCCTTCGTGGACCATCTTGTTCTCCCACTCGACCCCGTTCAATACAGCGGTCAACGTGGACCGGAAGCCCGCGACGATCCTTAACATGCGGGAGCATGTAGTCCCCCATGTGGAAAAATTGAATGCAATTTGGGTCGGTGGCCATGAACATTCATACCAGAGATACACGGTGAATGGCATCAAATACATCACTTCTGGCGCCACCTCGTCATTCCACGACCACGATTACGACAAGGAACACTTGGAAAAATGGATCCTCAAGTATCATTACACGCTTGCTGAAGTTGATGTTGAGACCATGCAGGTTCGAGCGATCTCATTGCGCGGGAACATTCTTGACAAGTTCACGATTTCCCGGCAGCGCATATCCCCGGGAGCTACCGACCGTGCGTGTCCTTCTCCGGGTATTTAAAGCAGATTGAATCATGCATTTTTGCTGTTTGGGACGAGTGCTTCACAATGCCTCGGTCTTAGGCTACTAGTTCTTCTATTACCAGCGACACGAGTACCAAGCAATCGATAATGTGGTTCCTTGCTATATTGGCCATGCATATTGCCACGCCGGTGATGCAAATTTACCGAACGGGATCTATCACGATGCCCGGGGCGCTTAGTTTGAGTAGGTGATCATGCCAAGATAATGGACCCACCATTTGTTCCGTCTTGACACTCGTGGAGACCCACCAGTCCAACATGGTGTTATACGGCACGCAGGCAATGAATAACACCCATCCGAATTCGACTTCCCCGTGGTCCACCCGCATGCTTTTTTGCTACCGTGCCGATCAATTACTGATAACCATGGGATCTTACTTCCGCCTATTGATGATCGATAGGAACAAGCTGGTCTCCGATATCAAGCAGATGACTCCTGAGGAGCTTGATGGATGCGAACTTGACGAATCTATTCAAGAATGTGATGATTTCGATTGCATCATCAATCAATTCAACGAGCATGGTACGTGTTACTTCTGGGAAGTACTTGATTCAGATGTCGTGCACACGGTCTGGGGACTTGGCGAGATAAAGGCATATAGCTTGCATGACCTGTTTAATGATAATCTTTCAGCCGAGTTTACCTCGATCTTGGGACGTTCCGAGGATGGTTACCCGTTGGAAATTATCGGAGAAAAGGTGCCTAAATTCATCAAGGAATTTGAAATGCTCTCTACCAAGCTACGTGAAATGGATGGTGGCGATCTACATGCCCATGTGGCAGGTGATTTAGCCTACTTGCAGGAGATTTTCGAGCAAACGGCAAAGGAGCTGCAGGAAGGCTACAACAAGGGATTCAAGGATGCCATTGCGGTATTGTGTGGGTAAGAAAGGCTGCTGGATGGCGTCCGGTTCCATGTATTTCGTTCCGTTCCCTTCATTATCCTTCCCTTCCCACATATCCCCC
>WJJB01000347.1 GCA_014729935.1 Candidatus Bathyarchaeota archaeon
ACCTTGTCGTGGTGGCGATTTCATTTGCCAATTGGCGGTATTTTTTGTTTTTCAGACATAATCGTGCTCCAAGACCTGCTGCATTTCCCACTTGGAAAACGCGCGTGATTGGCACTTCTGGAAACAACCCGATGAACATTGCATTTTCCTTGTTAATATAACTGCCAAATGCACCTGCAAGAACGATTTGGTGGATATCTGATGGTTTCTTTCCATCTGCATCAAGCAGGAGAAGGGCACCGGAAAGGAACGCACCCTTTGCCAGCTGGATTTGGCGGATATCCTCTTGTGAAATGGTGATAATTGGTGGTTTAGAAATTAATTCACCGTGATTGTTCATATTACCGCTTGATGTAGGGATTTCATCCCATTCGGGGTGGAACAAGATGTACTTGTACTCGCCGTTTTCCTGGTGTATCCTTCTTGATGATATAATCCCCTCGTCCTTGTTATTAATCTTCCCGCGCCGCGTGATCACCTTGGCACGTAATAATTCCGCGGTAACATCAATCAAGCCAGATCCACAAATACCGATGGGTGAACGGTTGCCAATGATCGAAATGGTGGGATCAAGGGTGCCCTTATCCACGTGTACGCTTTCTATTGCTCCTTCAGCAGCACGCATGCCAAACTCTATCTGTGCTCCTTCCAAGGCTGATCCCGCTGCACATGAGCCAGTTAAAAGTCCATCCCGGTTTCCAACCACCAGTTCACCGTTCGTTCCGATATCTATGAGCAAGGTGTACTTTTCATAGGTATCCATCCGACTGGAGACGATGCAACCGACGGTGTCGGTTCCAACATAACCTGCAATGACCGGCGGTGAATACACGTTTGCATTTGGATGGCACCTCAATCCTAGGTAACTTGCTGGCATGTTGACCCTTTCCTTGAAAACTGGCACGAAGGGGGACAAGCCTAGTTGCCTTGTTGGCAATCCAAGAAGCAGGTGGTGCATCGCGGTATTTCCAACCACGCAGATTTCCTTCACTTGTCCCTGTTTTATCTTTGCCATCTTGCATGTCTCATCCAAGATCGTATTGATGGCACGGATGACCAGTTCTTGTGCCCGACCTGTGCCACCTTCATGATTCATCACGTGGGTCATCCTTGATATCACGTCCTCCCCGATGGCTACCTGTGGGTTCAATATTGCCGAGATTGCAGCTAACTCTCCAGAAGGGATGTTTATCAGGTACCCCGCGATGGTGGTCGTTCCCACGTCTATCGCCAGTCCGAATACTTCCCTTGCGTGCCAACCACGTTCCATGGAAATAATGGAGAAAACGTCTTCGAATTTCCCAAGTTCAGGATACAAGAATCTTCTAGTAATGACGGTGATTTTTCCACTCGAAGACCTGATCGTTGATGGTAGATCCTTCATGCGGGTCATTGCCAAGGCATCGATCCCCTGAATGGTTTCCAGTGCTTTCCCCCCATTTTTCTTACTTAGTTGTGATAAAACCCGGGAGAAATCTGCTACGGGATCATGGATGGTGGGTTCAGGGATGGTCAGTTCAAATGCATTTATTACCGGATCTGGCTTCGTGTCTAAGGATATGCCTAATGCAGCGATATCGCTTTCAACGAGAATTCGATTCTTGGAAGGAAGTATTTCATCCGATAGCATGACCCTAGTATCATCGAGTATTCTCGCCTGGCATGCCAATCGCATTCCAGCATCAAGTTGCTCACTTCCCAATTTGCTATTCTCTGCTTCCGAAGGTGGCGAGAGATTGTTCCTTGAATTCACCACGTGAATCCTGCATTTTCCACAGGTTCCAGCGCCACCACATAAAGCACCGATGGGATAATTCAAGGCTACCAGGGCATCATATACGGTACTTCCCCTTGCTACATTCACCCGTTTTGATACAGGTTCCAGGATGAGAACGCAACGCTTCTTTTCCATTAAAATTTCGTTCCTCGGTGAATTATGCTTGAGTGATATACATATTGATTCAATACTCGACAAAAAGCTTTTCCTTTTATCAAAAAACCCGGCGTTTCTCGACGTCCAAGATTTGCTTTCAATAGTGGTGTGTCAAACTTGCGAAAGGCGCTTCGGTCCTTAATTTTTGGGCGTTGTGGCTCAAAAAATGTAACCACTAAAAAACCAATTCCCCATTCCTATCAACATTCCAGCTCCTAGGTGCAAGATAATATCCCTTGCCTTGGATCACTTGTTTACGAGTTTCCTGCATCTGAACCTGACATTTTCGAGATGTGCGAGCCTTTCTCTTGCAATATCTATTGCCATAGGTGAACAATCCACCCCGATCCATCGCCTGCCACATCGTTCTGCGGCTTCAAGGGTCGTTCCAGATCCACAAAAGAAGTCTGTTACCAAGTCTCCTTCATTCGATGCGCATTGGATCACTCGTGATAGAAGTCCCAAGGGTTTTTGCGTAGGATATCCCACCCTTTCCCGAGATTGGGAATTGATGATGGGGATGGTCCACACGTCATCAACCATATCTCCTTTCATCTCATCAAGGAACTGCTTCCTACGGTAATTTCCCGTCTTCGTCTTGAATATCCGCCCCTCTCGAGTCAATTCATTGAATTTGCTATCAGAGATCTTGCCAACGTTTTGGTCCACCCACAACCTGCCATCCGGGTTCTTCCGTGCACGCTTGAAAAGGTAGTCCTTCAGAGGATTATACTGCGGATGGAACGTGTATGTACCAGTTTTCGAGTAAAAGAAGATCACATCATGTTTCCTTGGAAACGAGCTTTTCAAGGGACTGGGTCCACCGTAATGCCATATAATTTCATTACGTAGGTTTTCCATCCCAAAAATCTTATCCAACAGGACCTTGATGTAATGCCCCGCGTGCCAATCTACATGGACAAACAAGGAACCGGTGTCTGAAAGCATTTCCTTCATCAACACCAGGCGCTTATTCATCATTTCTAGGTATGGAGCTAGTCCTCCATCCCATGTGTCTCTATAAGCAAGTTTATCTTCTTGAACCTTAACCTGAGAGCCATGTTTTGGTTTCTTGGTGAAATAATCATCCCCGCTCCAGAACGGGGGATCAATATAAATTAAATCGACAGATCCCATTAATCCCTCCGATATCAGCTGTTGCATGACAGGTAGGTTATCCCCAAGGATGATTTCGTTTGTCGTGCGGTCTATTGGGTCCCGCCTTTGATTTCCTATTGGGACAAGCCTGAATCGCTTTTCATGACTCTTTTTCCATTTCTTCTGCCTTTCCCAGGTGAGTTGGACAACATCCCGGTCTTTAGATGGCATCTTCAGGATATATTTAACATGAACTCATTTGAAGATTTTCTCGATCAAATGAACAGTTGGCTTGAACACGTCCGTGTCCCCATGCCATTTTTCGAGTACATTTCCGAAAAGTGATTCGAATTCATCAAGCACCATGCGCAAAAGGTATTTCATGGACTCGAGATTCTTGGTCACTAGGATTGCAATAATTACATGGGTTCCTTGTATCATCATTATCTTCTTATCCTCGATATCCATTGTTTCCAGCTTGTCGGAGTTCATCACTTCACCGAGAATATTCCGAATCATTTCTAAAGCTCCAGCGATCATCATTGCATTGTATTTCCGGTCATCCTGTTGCTTGAAATCGTGCTGGTATAGTAGCGTGCCACCCTTATAGATAATGAATAAGGAGCGCAACGCATCCCGCCATTCTAGTTCTCTCCACGTGGGTATTTTAAAGTTGAAAAGTGCAATGATTACCAAGGAACAGCACATGACTACCTGCCCAATCAAGTACGATGCTGTACCTATTCCCAGGGCAATGATGATGGCATCTGTCGTCATCAGGAACCCAAGCACGAAGAGTGCCAACCCGGAGATGATCAATAAAGTGTATATCTTCTGCTTCCAAGGCAATTTCCTAAATATCTTGATCACGTATATCGAGAATAGAATGAACAGGGGGATGTTGAAGGAATAGGAAAAGTATTGTGCGAATCCCCATGTACCCGTGATGTAATAATGCACTATGAGTCCGACGAGAATGGCGAAAAGTACGAATAGCACGCCAGTGATTATCCGCTTGGTATTGATAAATTCCAGCTTCTCAAAATTGTAAACGAAGAATAATCCCCCGGTCCCTACCGTAATATATCCAATATGTAAAACGTGCTGCCGGAATTCACGGGTCAGAGCGAAGAGATCAGACACCATGTAAATGATAAACATGAAGCTGAATGACAAGTAAACGCTGAACCACGCCAAATGCAATCTCGTTTCAACCGTAGAATCCTTGTTTTTCTTGTAATACTTGAACAGGAGAAATGCCAAGTGCAGACAGATATAAATACACGTGGCACTGGTGAACATGATTGGCATCCTGAGATTCACGATTGGAACAGTGTCTGGATATTCATTCATTAGATTTTTCCCTCGGTACTTTTTCGTTTACATCAAAGGTATTCACGAGTAATTGATCGATGGGATGTAATCTCGTTGAATTTTCACGTATTTTATCGATACTATCCCCGTAATAAAACATGAAAGTTTCCATGAAGTTGTACAACTTCCATTTCATGATGGGCAGGAACCGTGTGGCCACCAAGATGAAGATCAGGCGTTCATTATGGTTCATAATGAGCTTGATATTCCCCTGATCGATGAATTCGATATTTTTCTCCTGCGAGTGAACTATCTCGCGGATGAGATCATTTATGCTGCTAATGCCCCCGAGGAACACGGTTTCCAAATTCTCATCAAGAAGCACCTCCTCCTGCTTGGTTATATTGGATGCAAACACGTGCTTGAACAATAATTGATTTTTTTGCCTATCGATGATGTACGCTCCAAGGATGCTATATTTCCAAAAGAATTCTTCAACGGCAGGCAAATAAAAGAAGCAAGCAGCCACGATGCCAAGTGATACCATTATCAATAGGAGCGCACCTCCAGAGTACCAAATTCGCATGCTTGCAGGAATCAAGTTTATCACCCGTTCTTCGACGAACTGCGATTGAAGTAAGATACCTAGGATGGTGGTGATCAGTGAGATGAAGAGGATGAGAAAGGTGGTTTTACTTCCTTTCTCGGCACGGATGACTAATTGGATGATGAGATAGGTTGGAAGGAGGAATGCAATGAACAAGGTAATCCCGGAGAATGGAATTGCAATTATTTCCACTTGCACTCCAAGGAGTAGTAATGCATTCATCACGCACGTGCCAGCGCAGAAATATTTGATGATCTTGGGGGTAATCAATTTTTTCCCTTTAATCTTGAAGAATGATGAAGCAAAGTGGGTGATCAGGAGTGCCTCCAAGGCAGCTAGAAACAAGTTCAAGTTGTTAAGAATGGCTACCATGGCAGCATCATCCGTGTATACCAGTGCAATCAAAGCCCTGTTCAATTCCATAACGCCCGAAAACGCGAACCATACCGAAAAGGCAAGCATCCATTTAGGGCTCCTGTTCTGGTATAAGCGTCTTTGAAGAAGGAAGAAAACCGCCAATTCCTCGCACAAGATGATGATAATGTAATATAAGATAATCCTGAACTCGTTGAAAAACCAATCACTTATTAACTGGAGGAGCACAATGCATCGCCAATTTTGATAATCCCTTATTCATTATGATCATCGCGCCTCTATATAAAGCACCCGGAAGTGAGGACAAATTCAAATTCGTTTCCCCTCTTATAAAAAATGAAGGATGCCCCTCGTGAGAATCATCCATGAATGATACTCCAATGGAATTTACCATACCCTATATATCCACGAAATGGCAAGATGAATGGTCATTGCAGGCAGAGTTCTTGATGGGAACAGGAAACCCGTGGAAATTGGTAGTACTTTGCCATCCCCATCCGCAATTTGGTGGGAGCATGCAAAATAATATTATTTCTTGCCTCTTCGAAGGATTACCACCCGGGTTCTCTACGCTAAGGTTCAACTTTTCAGGAGTGGGGGCATCGACGGGGAATCATGAAGATGGCAATGGTGAGATGGATCAAGTACGGGCAGCCATCACCTACATGCTTGGCGATTTTAGCCAAAAAATGATGGAGGAAGAATGGGAACAAGTTCATGTCGTGGGATATAGTTTCGGTGCGGCAGTCTCCATGCCAGTCGCCCTATCGATGAAACATATTACCTCCTTCACGTCGATATCATTCCCGTTCGATATGTTCGATACACATGCCAAGCTGGCAGTTCAAGCACAAGCACGTTCCCACGTGCCCGTATTCCTGCTCATGGGGGACATGGATGATTTCACTACGGTTGAGGCGTTCAATAACTGGTGCACTCAATTCCCTGGTCCATTGACTCGAGATATACTCCTGAATGGAGACCATTTCCTTTCCGGTCATGAACTTGAAGTGCTGGCTAAAGTTAGGAAATTCTTGAAAGTAACTTAATAATGAAGAATGATGGGTGAATTGAAAACCATGATAGAACTGCATGAAGAAGGTCCTCGAATCTATAATTTATACCCCCGCTTGGTTGATAGTATCGATAATTGGGGCAAGCACCTTGATAGGATAGAAAATATGGGATTCAATTGGGTATACGTGAATCCCTTAAGTTATACCGGCTTCTCTGGATCACTCTATGCCATCAAGGATTATTTCAAGATGAATCCATTGTTTGCTCCCGCAGACGCGGAGGATCCAACATCATGGGCTCCATTAGTTGAATTCATCGATGCTTGCCACGCCCGCGGGCTCAGGTTCATGTATGATCTAGTCATCAATCACACGAGCATTGATTCAGACTTGGTTCAACGGCATCCCGAGTGGTTCATTTGGAAGCATGCCGTGATCGAGAAGTCTTCCGGGCGCATCATCAAGCAGTTCCCGCTAGATGCACCTCCATGTTCAAACGAGTATCCACCCGAGACGTACAAGGTAGAAAAGAGGGTTGCAAACCCACAAGCAATTGATCCTTCAGATTCCCGCAAAGTTACCACATGGGGAGACCTTGCCGAGATAGATGATGAGGGATCTATTGACATGCTTGGATTGCTCGAATACTGGAAGAAACTCATCTCGTTTTATCTGGAATTGAAGATGGATGGATTTAGGTGTGATGCCGCATACCAAGTGCCATCGAAGACTTGGAAGATCCTTATCGATCACGCCAAGGGTATCAATCCCAGGGTTTTATTCACCGGGGAAACCCTTGGTTGCACCTTGGACCAAGTTCAAAATGTGACTCGGGGTGGGTTTGATTTCATATACAATAGCAGTAAATGGTGGGATTTCACGGCATCGTGGTGCCCCGATCAATATAACCAGTTCAAGGAACATGCCCCTTCCATTTCCTTTCCCGAAAGCCATGACACGCCCAGGTTGGCTCGGGAGTCTTCCAGTAATGTTGATTATCAAGTATTCAGGTATCTTTTCGCTGCTTGTTTTTCAGCTGGAACCATGATGCCAATCGGTTACGAATTCGGGTTCCGCAAGAAGTTGGATGTCGTGCGTACCAAACCAAGTGACTGGGAGCCAGCAGCATTCGATATTAGCTCCTACATAAAGCATGCCAATAAGTTCAAGAGCAAGATAGCATGCCTGAATGAAGATGGTCCGATGTTGCATGAAAACCTTTCGGGTGGTGCAACCATGCTCTTGCGGAAGGCAACCAAGGATATTAACCAATATTTGCTCTTAATCTATAACAAGGATTGGGAAAAGCCACATGAGGTTTCCATCGACGACATGAGCCGGTACCTGGACTTGGATGCACAGGTATATCAAATCAACCTTTTTCTTGAAGGGGTACCGTTGGATGGAAATACCTGGCAAAAGATGCTTCAACCAAATGAACATGTGTTCTTTTTCCAAGATATTGGACGAAATCTCCAAATCAAGTGGCAGGGAACCTGACCAAATGTTTTTCCAGCATTTTCCCTCTTTTCCTGTCACGGGTGGTGTTCGCGAGATCTTCGTGATTAGGGTGGCGCTGGGGACTTGCCTGCATCCCGCCTTGGCTAATTCCCGTTCCCGTGGATTGCCTGATGCGCGTGATAACGTGCATCTAGGTGGTTAGGTGCTGTGAGATCACTCGATTCATCAACCCGTGAAATGGACATGCATGATTGAACTACCACACCCTTAACCAATGGGGCGGGTTCCTTTCGCGAAACTGATAAAACCTGTCGGTTCATTCCCCTTCATGATTCAACGGCATGGTGATTTGATGAACATTAGCAGGGACTTAAAAAAGGCAAGAGAGGCGTTCGAAAGCAATGATGTCGATGCCTTGAAAGATGCACATTCCCAGTTTGAGGAGGAAT
>WJJB01000348.1 GCA_014729935.1 Candidatus Bathyarchaeota archaeon
CCTTGATATCATGCAACTGGACCGGGAACCAACAACGGCACTCATCGAGAAGGCACATCAGCAGGTACACAGAGCAACTTTTCTTGTTGAAAACATCCGGAACTTGGAAAAAGTGGATGCCTTGGATCCAGTGCTGAATTCAATAGATGCCATTCCAATAATCAGGAAGAGAATTGAGCGGATAAGCCAAATGATGGAAAAATTTATTCATCGGAAGGTTACGATCCACGAGCAACTTCACAAGAAGAGGATATTTGTCAGGGGTGACAAAATGCTCGGGGAGGTGTTTGAAAACATCCTGAATAACACTATTGTTCACAATAGGAATGAGAGTGTGGAGATCATCGTCCGTTCACGTGATTCAAGATTAAATGGGCGACCCGCGGTTATCTTCGAAATCCTGGATAATGGAATCGGGGTTCCCGATCAGCTCAAGCATGAGATCTTCTCACGTGCCTTGTCAAAAGGTAAACCCCTCGCGGGAACGGGAATTGGACTCCTGCTTGCCACAAAAATCATCGAACTATACGGCGGGAACATCACCGTGGATAATAGGATCAAGGGAGAACCATCCAAGGGGACCAAGTTCTCCA
Source organism: Candidatus Bathyarchaeota archaeon (assembly GCA_014729935.1). GTDB lineage: Archaea > Asgardarchaeota > Lokiarchaeia > Sigyniarchaeales > Sigyniarchaeaceae > WJJB01. The sequence continues at coordinate 594 of WJJB01000348.1, forward strand.
TCACCTTGCATGCATTCGGTGAATGATGACTTGTTTTAGTTTTCGTGCACTTTGGCAGCTACAGGCAAGAAATGCAAGACTGGAATATTCAATCTGGTTGGTTCTCATCCCTTGCTGTAGCCGCATCTTCCAAGGTTTCCTTCACGCTGGCAAAGATGGGTATGCTGATGATGAAGAAGATGGGGACGATGGCAAAAATCCAAGCATACGGGTTGGCCACAACGTCCTTTAGGAGTGTAGCAACCAATCCTGCACTCATGGAACCTATCACTTGGGATACCGTGTTCACGATGTTGAAGATGCCAAAGAATTGGCCACGTTTTTCATCAGGCAGCAAATCTTGGGACCATGTATTAATGGGAATGAGCACGCCGATGATTCCAATGAGGATAAGAGAAAGCACGAACCCGAAACCTACGACATTCATCTTGCCGTCTCCAACGACAAATGGCACCAGGATGAATCCCACGCATGAAAGGAGTATGGTGGGTGCAATGATTTGCTTCCTGCCGATCCTATCGGTTAGAAAGCCAAGCATGACCATGGTAATGATGAGAACCGGGGCAGCAATTAGTAACATCACTATTAATTCATTGGTTTCAGCCCCGAGAGAGAATATAAAGTTGAAGAGGTAAGAAAGCACCGCGTTCACCCCCGACATGTATATCGTGTTAGCTATGATGAGCTTGAAGAAATCCTTCTGCTTCCGCAATTCCTCCCAGTTGAAAGTTGCTTGGATTTCTTCTTGAAAGGTTTTCCTAGGGGGCAGTTTCGAGGCAGGCACGCTATCCTTGAGAAATGCAAAACCGATGACGCCGCATGCTGCCATAAAGGAGCCCCCGATCACCAATAAGACCACGTGTCCCTGCTGGGTGAGAATACTGCCTGTTTCCATGGGATCGGGATTGGGAATGGTGAAAAACTCGTTGGCAAGCAAAGTTAATCCGACTGGAAGAATCAACCCGATGACCGACATGATGCTCAGGATGCCATTCACCCTGCCCCGGTATTTCAATTCAACGAGATCTGGTACAAGCACCCGTTGCGCGGCATAAAAGGAATTGGAGGCTATGCCGATCAGGACCACGTCAATGATAAAGCAAATCCAGTAATTATTCGAGACGGCAAAAAACATCATGGAGATCCCCGCGACGAGCCCCCCGAAGAGAAGGTACGGACGGCGCCTGCCGAATCTCGACCGAGTATTATCGCTGAAAATGCCGAAGACGAACAGGAAAATCAATCCCATGATCGCAGAAGATGAGACCATGATGGCGATGAAAATGGGATCCCTGTTCAACACGTGATCTATATACGTGTTCAAGAGCTCCGCTTCCATGTACCCGAACATTTGTGCACCAAGAGTCATCAGGGCGATGACCAATATCATGGGCGAGAAGGAATCTAACTTGTTCTCTTGGAATTCCAGGCGCGTTCCCTTGAAATAAATCTCATCTTCACCGGGGATGTCACTTGCAGGATCGGGATTCATGGAAGATACCTCGGGATATGTTAAGGATTTTGCTAATTGAGACTACATTACCTTCATGCTTCCTTTAGCAAAAAGGTTCTCGATTTCATGCCAAGACGCAGTAACTCACCGGACCAATGCATGGCTGATAATTGATGCACCTAGATTTCGTCAAGCAGGATTTCAACACTTCTGGCGCTTTGAATCATGCATGAATTCCAATCATGTCCATATCTATACTCATCCCATGATCTCTTTCCTCTTTCTCGCTAGCAAAAACCCGGGCGCGCCGGCACATTAGGAAACGAGAAATGAATCAAGGAACCCGACGGCACTGTATTCCAGCAAGGACAGTGCGACTATAGTCTCTATTCTCTATCATGGTGTAACGTATAATGCCAACGGGACACGAAAGAGCCCATGTCAGGAATAACCTCCGTTTGAATGTCCAGCCCCGTCCACGCGTCAGTAGCGCATCCAAGATTTGAACGCCAATGGCTCCTTCTTGCACCGGGGGCATTCTTGGGGATCCTCGCTCCCATCCAGTGGAGGGATGCCAAAAGCTGAAGTATTTTCGTGACGGTTTCCGGCATGAAGCAATAATTCCGAGCCGGACATGAGGTCATATTCACATTCCGGGCACTTGGCATCCAAGAACAGGATTTGCATACGATCGGCAATCTTGCTTGATTCTTGATGTCCCCCGTTCCAAGATACCACATTTCTTGCCTTGGTAATACGTTCTTGCCATGATTCTTTTTCAAGTGGGGTATCAAATGAAAATGGTTCTTGGAAGGCAATGTATATCTCACCACACCGTGTGCATAATCCAGAACTGCCATTAACGACCATGGCATTGCCAGGAAAATCACCCGGTTTACTCATGGGATAGATCCTTCCATGATCTCCGTTCCCATCGAGCCAGAAATCCCCCCATTGAACGAGCTCGAACGTGAATGCACATGACGGATTCGTACACTCGAACAAGTAAGAATAGGTCATCAACCACAACATCGCCATGGTGTATATAAAGATTGTCCCATTCCAGCCGAAAAACCACGTCCCGAGGTTCGTGATTCGTGGTATCTCGAATGATGCAATAATATTCCCGTACTGGCTATCGTCCCCCATTCCATTGAACATTGTGGTCAAACTTGGACAAGCTAGGAACAGCTGCTTTCAACCCCTGCATTGATTGATCCGCCCCTCCATGAACGATGATAGAACAAGTTGAACTCTCCCTGTTCGAGCCGGCAGCAGATGATCGTGGACGAGCATTTCGTACTAAACACATTGGGAAAGGTATCATTAATAAGCGTGCGGGGATTCCCTAGTAATCTCGCGTGGGAGGGAGCACCTTCATAAGGGATTTGATACCTTTTTCACGCATGGCACGGGAAACCTCAACTGGAGCTGGAAAGGAAGGTAATCCAATCATGAAATTCCTTTCCAAGCATGTCTTGAAGCCAATAGATTCAGCACTCGATGGTTTGCTGCGAGCAGTGGAACAAGCAGGACTGACACGACAAGTGCAGTATCCTTATTACTTGTCCCAAGACATGTTCTGGTGGAATGTTTCGAAACTCTTTTTCAATTACGAGATCTTCGGCAGCGAGAACATCCCCCCGGAGGGGGAAGCCGCAGTGGTATGCGTAAACCACCAGAGCTTGTTTGACCCCTTGTTGTACGGGGTCGCAATCACCCATCATTCCCGCCGGATCTTGCACATCATGGCAAAAATCGAACTGTTTAAAATGCCAATCATCAATTCCTACATTCGATGGATCTACGCGTTTCCCGTTCACAGGGGGGAGCATGACGTTGAGGCTTACAACCAAGCGCTTGAATTCTTGGCAGAGGGAGAGCTGGTAGGCATGTATCCCGAGGGTACGCTAAATGGTGGTGGCTATAACTTCTTGGAACCGAAGACCGGGGCGGCTCGCCTAGCGATAGAGGCGGGCGTACCCATCATCCCAGTGGGATTGACGGGGCCCGATCAAATCCTGCCAAAAGGTGCAAAACTTCCCAATTTCAACGTGAAACTCACCGCCCAGATTGGCGAGCCAATCATGTTACACGAACAATATTTTGGTAAGGAGGCGTCACACGAGGAAATGGCAGACGTGATGCACCACGTGATGAACAGGATAAAGGACTTGTTACTTTACTGAAGGTTCTGCTTCTTCGACACGCGTGATGCGGTGAAGCGGTGGTTGATCGACGAGCAAGGAGCGGGGGACGATTGAACCCTTGGTTTCGATTCAAGCGGTTCATGGCCCCGCCGTGGAGGCTATCCCAGGTTCACTGGCTTTTCCCCATTTTCCGCCAGAAAGCCACGTCCTCTAGTTAGCAGTATCGGGGGAGCTTGATAATTATCATCGACTACATTTTAACCCGGCTCCGACAAATATCTCGCTTCCCATTTCAAGCTGCCACAAAAGCCAGGGGCATCAAGAATTCCTGCTCCATCGCGTAGCAAAACTCTTTCTTCCTTGTATCCCACCATTTCGTCCCCGAAACATCAGCCACGCGTTGTATAACCAGGCAGGTGGGGAAATCTCCGGTTCCATTTCAATCCTTCGCATCGAGCACATCAAATTCCCCCATTACTGC
>WJJB01000349.1 GCA_014729935.1 Candidatus Bathyarchaeota archaeon
CTTCCCTGCCAGCCCCGTGGAATTTTATTGATCCTGCCCTGGTTTCCTCGATCACTGGTTTAGCTATTAGCTCCTCCACCGATTGCTGGTATTGCTTTCCCGTGTTGTCGCATTCCTCGCATCCTTTCCCGTTGCAAGCCTTGTGGGGCCAGTGGGTTTGGGGAATGCCCCTGATATTTTTCTTGTACCTGCCGTATATGAAATAAGGATTTACTTGCACCGAGATATTGATTGAATCCTTGTCGGAAATATTGAAAATAAACACGATATCAGGACGTGAAAAATCCACATCCTTTCCAATACGAAAGGTGAGTTCCCTGCCAATAAACCTGTTAAAATGACTCTTGAAGGATTCCCCCCATTTTAATCCGTGAAGTACCCTGAATTCTTCTTCCCGTTCCAGGAAAATCGGTGAAATCCTCGTGCCAACAAGCATGGTTGAGAATTCCATCTCGTTGGTAATATCTATTGCATCATCAATGAGATCGAGAAGAACCTTGCTCGAGAAAATACCCCTGCAAATGATGCAATCCACGGTTTCGATAATACGTTTTGCATTCGGTGTCGCAGGCTTCTTGGAAGCTCTTTCCATGGGTATTGACAAGCGTTCCAATAATCTTGAAGCGATGGAGGAACCAGCCATTGCTTGGGTTTTCATTATATTCTGGTTCATGATGGTTTCATCATCCTGCATCTCGCTTGATTTTTTCAAGACACGATGTGCATCCAAGATACAAGCGTTTCTAAGGTGCATGCCCCGCTCAGAGTTTTCCAAGCCCGTGCCCAAGAGTGCAAACTGCCTTCCAAGGCAATGGTCGCATATGATCGCGCGTTCCAGCATGGGTTTCACGATAGTTATCAGATTCATCAAAAAATCACTTCCAGATCATTCATCAATCAACATGGATTTCACGGTTACTTCCTTCCCCCCCACGATCTTGGTATCAGCACTTTTACAGGTGCTGCATTTAAAAATGTTGGGTCTCGCGAGGGATTCAGGAATCACATTGTCTCTTGGTTCTTTGGATCCCTTTCCAAGGTTTATCTCGGTAATGGAGCCACATTCATTACACTGCACCTTACCAGGTATTTTTTCCATCAAGATGCGTGATTCTTCAAGTTCGGGATAATTCACCTTAATGATGTCATAGCAGGTTTCGAGGAATGATGGGATTATCATCGTGAATTCACCCACATGGACTTTCACGGATTTAACTTTCTTGACGTTATTTTTTTCCACGCTTTTCATGACAACCTGGACAAGGTGATTGGCAAATGAAAATTCATGCATCTTTTCAAGCACCCTTCTTTTCATTCGATTTCATCTTCAATCACACCTGAAAACCTGCTAAGGATTCCATCCTCGTCTCTTTTAAAATGTGCACCTTTCCAGTAGACTTGATTGCAAGACGGACACTGGAAAAACGCATGGTGATGCTCGAATGTCTTTTCATTTACCATCTTCTCGATGGATTTCTTTGGCACTTTCTTCACCCTCTTGTTGCACTTGTAACAACGACTATCTTCTTGAACGAAGGTAAAGCTGAAGCTCTGCTTGGATTTCAGGTAATTCAGGTTTTCCTCGACACTTCCTCCAGGGATGAGGATGATCCTGTGGGAATCCATCCTTGAAAACATCTCATCTCTCGTGAGTATGAACCTACCGGTTTCCCGGGCTAGTTCAAGAATGTCGGGATCGGGTAATGCGGATGAAAGGGATTGTTCCAATTCCCCCACGTAGAGCGTGTCAAAACCCAAAAAACGAAGGGTACGAGCAAGCTTTCCAAGCATTGCATCGCAAATGAGCTTGATGGAATGATAATTCTTGGCTTGCTTGCTAGTATTGTTGGTGCTCATTATAGTTACATCTTCATCAGGACACGAGAGTGACTATCATCTTTGCACACTTATCGTTGTGATCCTCGAAACCCTCTATTGATTCTGCAACAGTAACGTATGTCTCTTCAACTGCTATTTTCCGCTTCTCCTTGAAGTATTTTTCAATACGTTTCTTGTAATCATCGACTTTCTTGTTGAGGTCCTTGATCAAGTCTGCCTTGTTCAAAGCTACGTGAATTTTTTTCGGGATGAATCTGATCTTGTCATAGAAATTGAATTGTGAATCCAAATCTTTGTTCAGATCGAAGACCGCGATGATTAACCGTGCAATCCGTGACACGGTGACGATTCCCATTCTCACCAAGGGCCGATTATCCCCTCCAGGTGCGAATAGGGTGTGCATCTTGTCTCCTATTTGGAAAACCACACGGTTCGGGTGAATCGTTTTCGTTTCCTTGGAAGCTGACTTGCTTGGGAGGGTTGCCTCGCCTGAAAAATCCGTTTTAACTATGGAGCATTCGTTCAACTTAAATTTCTTTTCAAGCATACCTTGTTCAATGAACTTCACGAACAAGCGTAAGATGGTGGTTTTACCGACACTCACGTCTCCAAGAATACCCACGTTTACCATGACGATTCACCATTAAGTCTAATATGTTTCACTCTCCATGTTAAATTGCAATACCTTGTTTAGGAGGGTTTCGTAATTCTCGATCTCGTACTGGACCAAGTAAGAATTATTGTATACCGTGATGAAAATGACGAATAGATCCTTGAGGGTTTCAACTTCCTCGTTGATATGCTTGATTATTTCATCCGATGTGGGTTCCTTGTTAAATTCCTTTGGCCCAGTGTTGAATCCGAACCGTGCATTTTCAGGAAGCGTATCGAAGAATCCAAAACATGAATATCCTTGGTGCTGGAAGAAGCAGAAATACCTGCTCCGGATGTTCTTTTCTGCAATCTCGGTTAACTGCACCGAGGGATAAATTTCTCCCAAGGTGAGCTCCTGATCGCTCTTGATGAGATAGTATGGTGATATGGGTGTTTGACCCTCCTTGAGCATCTGCCTTGGAGGCATACTCACGAAGGGAAGCTTTTCATCCACAATATCTACCAAGTCAGGACGCCCATTGGTTTCCAGGATTTCCTTGATTTCATCGTAGGCAAACATGTATTCACTGGTGTAAGAAACCAAGCCTGCCAAGTATACCGAAAGGCAGGCAAATGTGGCATCAAGAATGGAGCGCCGTGTCTTGCTACCCTCGGGTTTGATTGCCCCTGGCCAGTATCGAATGGTTGAATATGCAAAACCGAAGCTACCGAGGTAGTTCCCGGTAAGGAAGAAGAATTTGAACTTTTCCTTGTCGTCTATTAGTTCCTGGGCTTTATCCGTTAAGGCACTTTCTATCTCATCAGATTGCGCCTTTGAGTGTATTTTTGGATAAATCAGCCAGTCTTTTTTCGACACGATGTACCATCTCTTGAATGATTCTGTTTTCCCATTTTTAATTTATGCATCCGCTGATAAAAACCTGAACCTTCCATATTTATTCTTGTATGATATAGGAAATACGAGAGTGAAGATATCCCCCATCTCTTCACTTCTGGATGAGTTGTTTCTTCATATTGAGAAATTGGATATATTTCTTGAGCTGTTCAATTTCCTCGTTAAAGGGTTTCACCCGTAATACAAGGGGACGGTTCATCCTGTACACGAGATCGACCCCCTTCTCATCATCAGTGAGGGGATCCTTGATAAACAATTTTTTCCTTCCCTTTAGGGAATGCATTAGGAATTCCTTTATCTGGGGATCTATTTGACTTAATTGGTCTATGATAGCCATCTGGATCTCGTAATCATCAGAATTTTCAAGTAAATATATCAGCGATTCAGTTGCGCGCACGTCCTTGAAAATATATTCTCCAATTATTTCTATCGCTTTAAGCCGAACCTCTAGGTTCTCATCCTGTTTCATGCAATCGATAAGCTTGTCCAGAACAATCTCTGCCTCGAAATTTGAAATTGCATCAAGGATCATGAGGCGTATGGAGGGATCGTCATCCTTCATTTGTTTCAAGATATCTTCAAGGATGGCGGGGACGTCGGAAAACTTGCTCAGGGTTTTTAATGCGGTCCCCCGAACATCATCGTTTTTATCCTTGATCATGGGAATAAGGCTGGGCAGCAAATCGACATTCTTATACTTGCCAATTGCCCAAATGGCGGAGCAGCGTACATCGGGATCCTCATCATCAAGAAGCGAAATCAAGTGATCCATCGCGCGAATGTTTTTTGACTTTCCAACATTGGTAATGGCATTGATCTTCTCTTCTGTGCTAGCATTTGATGATTGGAGTATCTCAATGAACTCATCAACTGAGGGCATCACGAATTGTAAACCCTCCATCAATAAAAATACTTACTCGTGAAGCAGACCGCACTATTTTTAAGCCATTCCCATGCTGGAGTGGACTTGATTCGTTGTATCACGTTAATTTTTTTTGTCATTCTTGGTTATACAAGCAATTCCCAGTTCATTCCCAAGGAAATCGTATCCAATCCGATGTTTCGTCAATCATGCCATGATAATCGGTCAAAAAAGCCGCAGATTGCTTTTGAATTATCGTTGCAGTGATCACGTTTGTAAATCCATGATTATCCAGCAAAGCACGTGCTCTCGCAAAAGTTTTCCCGGAATCAGCGATATCATCAACCAATAAAACTCGCCCTTTGTGTTTTTGGTTTTCGTGAAGGTGAATAATTCCAATATCACCGAAAAAATTGCAGGTTTTGTCTGATTCTTTGCAAAGCTTCATGATAACCATTGGTAATTTTCCCAATTTTGAGGCAAGGCTCCTGGCTAGAATGATTCCACCCCGGTAAATACCGATTATTATATCGTTACTAGCAATCCACCGAAAGCCTTCTCTCAGGGATTCTACAATGTTTTGCTCGAGCCGGGCGTAATCTTCCCAAGACATGACATGCACTTTTCTTCCAAGTGGTTTATCAACCACGGTATCAATCTCCTAGGGTATCAAGCATCCAGCGCATCAAAGGCCTCGTGGCGAAGGACGCACGAATCACAAGCACCACATGGTTTCACCATTCCATCCTCCACTACGGGATCATAACAACTCCACGTAAGATCGTAGTTCACTCCAAGTTCCCTTCCCTTCTTGATTATTTCTGATTTCGTTAGGTGAAGTAATGGTGCGTGCAGGTGAAATGATGACCCAGGATTGTCAGCATGGCGAGAACCCAGCGATAGTGCTTTTTCCATTGATTCTAGAAATTCAGGTCTACAATCAGGATATCCGGAATAATCCAAGCAATTAACTCCGATGAACACGTGGTTGATGCCTAAAGATTCTGCATATGCTGCGGCATATGACAAGAAAATCGTGTTCCTCAACGGCACGTATGATACGGGGATAGCATCACCCATTTCATCGGGATGGCGTCCCTTCGGAATCTCAATACTTGAATCTGTGAGGGCTGACGATTTTACCTTGGAGAAATCAAGCTTGAAAACCTTCCACCTGCCAAGTAATCCTAGTTTTTCGAGGCTTTTCTTGGCAAATGTTAATTCCACGGCATGTCGTTGCTTGTAGTCGAAAGATATTGGATAGGAATCATATCCCTCATCCATTGCCATGTGAAGCACCGTCGTTGAATCCAACCCACCACTATAGAGCACCACTGCTCTTTTCTCTTGGTCACCCAAGCCAATCATCCCGAATAGGTTGCTTCAGATGTGGAGGTTTCTCCAATCCGAACTATGATGTCCATATTCTCGAAGCTTTCTTGCAATCTTTCATGAACATACTTGGCGAGTAACTCGCTGGTTATTGCTGGAAGATCCAGAACAACCACATCTTGTTGAGGGAATACATACTTCTTTCCCGAGAATTCAATAGTAACTGAATTTCCTTCTTGTTGTATTGAGACATCTGGTGCATTTCCAGGGAGTAGGAGGTGATGATCCAGTGGTTTTATCACTTCCTTCAATTTTTCTTTGATCTTCATGAAATCAATCACGAAATTATCCTCGTTCAAAGGCCCAGATGCATCTATCTCCACGTGAAAATTATGCCCATGCAATCGACTGCATTTCACGTGATTAACGATGAAGTGCGCAGCTGAAAACGAATGTGCCGCTCCTTTTATTGTAACTGTATACACGACCAAGCACCCATTGAATCTAGCAGCACATGATGGAAAAAGGTGTCGATTCTAGAGGTTTTTTATTGCTTGTTCCCGATAGAAATACATGGCTGGTTCAGGTTTTCGAGTATTCATCATAGTGTATCTCTTGGCGCTCTTTTTGCGTTTCGTTGGTTACTCAATCTCATATGCTAAGAAAAATTCAGGAAAGATCTCGAGTAGCGTGTTTTTCGTGTTATTCGGGATTGCTGCACCAGCTGGCCTCATCCTGAATGCTATCTTCTTGATGCATTTGACCGAATTGCTTCCGAATCAGGTGAACAAGACAATAATTCAAGTATTTTTCACGATCACCATTGAATTCTTGATTTTATATGGTGCAATGAGACTTGCTCGCTTGATGATGAAAGTCCCACCACTATCAGATGAAGACAAGATCACATCCAGGTATATATGCAATGATGGTCATGTGGTGAAATCCCGTGGCGAGGCGCTTATTGATAACTGGCTTCATGGACATGACATTACCCACGAGTACGAGGGCACGCTTTCACTGGGATCCAAGAAGGCCAAATACGATTGGCTTCTAGTAGCCCACGATATCGTTATCGAGTACTGGGGAATGATGAATAGCAAGGAATACAGGAAACGACGAGAGGAAAAAGAGAAATTGTATAAAAAAAAGGGAACGAAACTTATCTCTATCACTAATAGCGATCTGGAAGATATCAACAAGAAGGTTCGGAGAAAGCTATTAACATTCATGGATGAAAATGAATTGGATAAACCCAAGCGTTGCTTTAACTGTGGGCAAGAACTCGATGACCGGTACTAACTTTGAAGGGGCGCGTGAACATTTTTCAAGAGCACGGCCATATTAAATAAAGATGAAATGGATGTGATTACATGAAAATCGGGATCATCGGTGCTGATGGGTCCATGGGTCGACATGTTGGCAGGTTAGCGTTGGATGATGAGAGCATTGAAATTACCTGCGCGTTTACCGAAGAAGGAAGTCAGAACGTTGGAACGGATATTGGTACTCTCGTGGGACGCAAGGAAACCGGCATCACCCTTAAGGAAGTGACAAAACTTGAAAAAGTGCTCGAAAAATCGACACCAGATGTCGTGATAGATTTTACGATAGCCCCTGCCACTGAAAAAAATGCACCTCTGGTCATTTCCAATGGAATCCACATGGTCATCGGTACCACTGGATTATCAAGAGATTTCGAGAATTCCTTACCTGATTTAGCAAAAAAACATGATGCGGCGATTATGTTAGCCTCGAACATGGCCGTTGGTATGAATATATTCATGAATCTCGTGGAACACGTTGCTGGTTTGCTTGATGGATGGGACATCGAGATCATCGAAGCGCACCACCATCGAAAGCGGGATTCCCCAAGTGGCACCGCGTTAACCTTGGCAAATCGCATAGCGAACGCAATCGAAAGGAAACTGGAAAACATAGCAAAATATGGCCGTGGAAGGGGATCCAATCCACGCGAAATTGGAGCTGGAGAAATCGGGATCCATGCTATCAGGGCAGGAGATATCGTGGGAGATCACACCGTGCTTTACGCTGGAGATGGAGAACGCATTGAATTGACACACCGGGCACATGACCGTTCATGTTTTGCATCAGGTGCCATAAGAGCAGCCAAGTACGTGAATGGCGACGGGTTGAAACCTGGAGTTTACTCCATGAAAGACGTATTAGGGTTATAGGGAATGATTCCAATATGCGAAACATTCACGTCTCTCCAAGGAGAAGTCCAAGGATTGGGACGGCATGCATTTTTCATCCGGACATTCGGATGTAACCTCGCAAAAAAGTGCCCGATTGATTGTGACACGCCATATTCATGGAAAGAGGGAATAAATGGGGTTAAACCATGGCAATTCCAATCCCCGGCATCCTTGAAAAAGCAAATGATCGAATCTGGATCGAACACCTGCATCATCACTGGTGGCGAACCAATGCTCCATCAAGAAGAGCTTACTGATGTAATCGAGGGAATGAAACTCGGTGCAAAAATTCACCTAGAATTTTTCATCGAGACGAATGGCACCATTGATCCCATATCCACGCTCTGCACGGACCGCGCTGTCTTTTTTAACGTGAGCCCGAAGATGGATGATTTTGATCCAAGAAGATTCCCTCTCAATCGCTCGGTTTTCAAACACGTGGTCGATCCACGATCTTCCAAGAACTTGGATAACCTGCTCGATCTCCTTCACGGGTATAATGAGTCTCTCAGGCGCCGTGTATTTGTCATGCCCTTGTCGAGAAACAGGAGCGAGTACCACGAAGGATCAGAACTCCTAGCGGCCTGGTGCATCAAGCATGGTCTCAATTTCGGGCCACGCCTTCACTTGTCATTATGGGATGGGGAAAAGGGGAGATAAACAAGATGGGAGGTAGCACACATTACCAATAAAGAACAAGGGAAAAAGGAATTGGGGGAATATTTGAAACCTACCAAATTCTTGGATTTTAAAAATGATGCGGTTGCGCAGCTAGCATTGAAGCTTGAAAGTAAAGCACGTGTACCGAGAACAAAGGCAAACGTTGCAGTCGAGCTTTTCAGGTTCGTTCGAGATTCCATCCAATACAAGGTCACGTGGCATTTACCAACCAAGAAAGACCTTCGTGCGAGTGTCACGTTGGAAAGGAGACACGGGTTTTGCATACCAAAGGCCATTTTACTTGTGACTTTAGCCAGGGCCGTGAACATTCCAAGCCGGTTGCATTTTGCCGATATCCTGAATCACAAGATCTCTGATTCGCTAAGAAGACACATGGGAACTAACCTTTTCAGCTATCACGGTTATCCGGAATTCCTATTGAATGGACGATGGATAAAGGCGAATCCAGCCTTCGATGAACGTTTGTGCAAAGAAAAAGAGTATCCAGTCGTCACCTTTAATGGACGGAAGGACGCGATATTCCCAAAGGTGGACATGCATGGTAATCCATTCATCGAATACGTGGTAGACCACGGAACATTCGCTGATGTTCCTTACGACAGGATCGTCCAAGCATGGATATATCATTACGCTGGAACGGTTTAAAAAAAGAGAGTGGAACTAATTATGAAGGCTTCATAGATATTGAAGTTCTTCGAGTTTTGCGATGATTTTTTCAATGCACTCTTCAACGGATAGTTTTTCCGTATCAAGAACAAGCTCCGGGGTTGGTGGTTGCTCGTATGGCGCGGTGTCGTGAATCCCCGTGAAATCTTTAATCTCTCCCGCGAGCGCTTTCTTGTACAAGCCTTTAACATCTCGCTCGATGCAGGCATCCAAGCTAGCCTTCACGAAAACTTCAATGAAATTACCTATTTCATTTCTTGATTCATTCCTGACCTCGATGGAGGGAGAGATGAATGAAGCAAGGACAGCCACGCCATTTCTAGTTAGTAGCTTGGCAACAAATGTCACACGCTCGATATTCAACTTCCTATCTTCCATGCTAAAGCCAAGATCCTTGGTCAAGGATTTGCGAACAATGTCCCCGTCCAACCGCTCAACCTTTAATCCCCTATCACGGAGGATCGGTGCCAAAGCATCCGCAATCGTGGATTTTCCAGCACCTGATAAGCCGGTAAACCATAACGTGAATCCTTTCTTTCCATTTTGTTCTTTCATGATTGATATCCCAAGCTATGTGGATATGGGGGTCCCACGCAATCCCTCGGGTACCGGGATGTTGAAGTGTTGCATAATCGTGGGAAATATATCGTAAATAACGTACTCGTGAATGGGTTTATTTTCAAGAATGGCGTTCGGATCGATGGAACCATCCATTCCTTCCAAGTCTCGCTTCCATGATTGGAAGAATACGCCATGTTTCGCGTGAACGGCATCATCCGGTCCAGTATCGTTTTCTTCGAGAAAGAGTTGCTGATGACCCACGGTTCCAGCTGAGCGCCATTTCAAGTCTCCAAAATACACGTAAAGATCTGGATCGTCTCCAATGCTACCATCAGGATACAGGTCTTTCGACAGGAAGGTTTTGTTTCCAAGAGGCTCACCACTAGGACCCCGCATTGCCTCGATCTCTTGCCTGAGAGCCTCCCTAGTTGCTTCAAAATCACCTGGAAGGATGATTCCATTTGGCTCCCTGTTTTTCACGTTGAAGAAAATCCTGCTATAATATCCCCCCCAGCCCCAAGCCTTGGTATTGGACCAATCAATTTCTAGCTTGGTCGGGGAAGTTATATTCTCAGGGTATCGCTTTAATGCAAGATGGCCATTCTCGATCAGCCATTCATTCA